>PLYG01000049.1:0-19136 GCA_003153335.1 Betaproteobacteria bacterium
TCGACGACGCCATCGTGGTGCGGGAAAACATAGTTCGCCATCTCGGAATTGGCAAGGACCACTTCACGGCCGCACGCGAAGGTACCGAGGAGGTGGGTCTCGCGGTCATGGCGACCACATTCACGATCGTTGCCGTGTTCCTGCCGGTCGCTTTCATGGGCGGCATCATCGGGTTGTTTTTCTACCAGTTCGGCGTGACGGTCGCGGTCGCGGTTCTGGTGTCGCTGTTCGTCAGTTTTACGCTGGACCCAATGCTGTCATCGATCTGGCATGATCCCCCCGAGAACCGCTTCCGCCGTCTGCCGCGGCTGGGCGCGCTGATGCAGCGTTTTGAAAGCGGGGTCGAGGGCGCGCATCGCGTGTATGGCCGCTGGCTTGGCTGGGCGCTGAACCATCGCAAGACAGTCCTTTGCATCGCGGTCGGCGCACTGATCGGCGCCTTCGCAATTGTTATCGCGGGCGCGGTGGGCAGCGAATTCATACCGGAGTCCGACGAAAGCGAGCTGACGATCCGTCTGTCCACGCCGGTGGGGTCCAGCCTTGCGTACACCGAGGCGAAAGTCGACCAGGCCGAGAAATCATTGCGTGAATTTCCGGAAGTCAGGCAGATTTACTCCCGGATCGGCACCAGCAACGGCCGTAACACGTCATTTCTCAATGTCAAGCTGGAACACAAGGCGGAGCGCAAGCTCACCCAGAAGGAACTGGAACAGAAGTTCCGGGAACGGCTACGCCGCATTGTCGGCATTGAATTGTCGGTAGGATGGATGCGCCCGATCCAGGTCTCGATAGTCGGTCCCGATGCGGAACGTCTGCAGGAAATCGGCGCCGAGGTCGAGCGCGCACTGACGAAGATAAAGGGCGTCACCGAGATCGAGTCCAGCGAAAAAGCAGCCAGCCCGACGCTTGCGATTCGCATCAATCGCCAGCTGGCAAGCGACCTGGGGCTCACGTTGTCGCAGATCGCCAACGCGACCCGGCCGCTGATCGCCGGCGACTCCGTGACCACATGGCTGGGTCCCGACGGACAGAACTACGACGTGCTGGTCCGGCTGCCCGAAGGCCAGCGCCAAAGCATCGCCGATTTCGAACAGCTGTACCTGCAATCGACCCTGACCAACAGCGACGGCACGCCGCAGATGATTCCGCTGCGACAGATCGCGGAATTCGTCGACACGACGAGCCCGAAAATCATCACCCGGATGGACTTGCAGCGCCAACTTACCTTGTCCGCAAGCGTCGAGGGCCGCCCGCAAGGCGACGTCGGCCAGGACGTGTCCAGGCTGACCAAGGAAATGCAGTTGCCCGCAGGCTACCGGTTCAACGTAGGCGGTCAGACCAGACAGATGCTCGAGTCGTTCAACTATGCACTGGTTGCGCTGGGCATCGCGGTCATTTTCATTTACCTGATCCTGGCGTCGCAATTCGGCAGTTTCCTGCAACCGGTCGCCATCATGGCATCGCTGCCGCTGTCGCTCGTAGGGGTGTTCGTTGCGCTGGCGGTCACCCGCAGCACCCTCAATATTTTCTCGGTGATCGGCATCATCATGCTCATGGGGCTGGTCACCAAGAACGCGATCCTGTTGATCGACTTCACCAACCAGGCGAGGAAGCGCGGATTGGATCGCGTTGCCGCGCTGCGGGAGGCCGGCCAAGTGCGCCTGCGTCCGATCCTGATGACAACGGCCGCGATGATTTTCGGCATGATGCCCCTCGCACTGGGCTTGGGCGAAGGCAGCGAGGGCAATGCGACGATGGGGCGCGCCATAATCGGCGGCGTGATTTCGTCGACCCTGCTCACGCTTGTCGTGGTCCCCGTCGTTTACACCTATCTCGATGGCATGGCGGCCTGGTTCAGCTCGTGGCGATCCCGCCGCAGGGCCCGCGTGGAGCAGCCGGCGGCCGCCGATTGAAGTAGAATGATTGGCCCGGCCTGCAGCAAAGCTTGCTATAATGACCGGCGGTCAGTTAAACAAAAACACTCAGCGAACCCGCTATGAATCCCGAAACAGCCCGCTTCAACATGGTCGAGCAGCAAATCCGCACGTGGGACGTGCTCGACTCCCAGATCCTCGATTTGCTCTTTGCCGTCAAACGCGAAGAGTTCGTGCCGCGTGCGTATCGCAGCCTGGCCTTCGCGGATCTCGAGATTCCGCTCAACGACTCCCGCAACCTCGGGCAGAGAATGTGGCCGCCGAAGCTTGAAGCGCGGGTACTGCAGGAACTGCATGTACAGCCGACCGATGAAGTACTGGAGGTCGGCACCGGAAGCGGCTATTTGACCGCGCTGCTTGCGCATCGCGCGCAGCGCGTAACCAGTGTCGAGATCGATGCCGGACTCGCCGCTGCGGCCCGCGCGCAACTCGCCGCGCACAACATCACCAATGCCCAGGTGGAAACCGGCGATGGGGCGCGCGGATGGCGCGCCGGCCAACTATTTGACGTCATTGTCCTGACTGGCTCGACACCGGTGCTGCCCCGCGCGCTGAGCGATCAGCTCAAGCCGGGTGGGCGGCTCTTTGCCGTAGTCGGCGCCGAACCGGCGATGCATGGCCGTCTGGTGACCAAGGGGGAATCCGGCCAGCCGAACGCGAAGGATCTGTTCGAAACGGTGATCGCCCCCCTGGTCAATGCGATGCAACTCGAACGGTTCGTTTTTTGATTCGGCGGATCAGCGCGACCGCACTCAGGGACCGGCTGGAGGCGGCCGAAGATGCGCCGTTTCTGCTCGACGTGCGCGAGCCGCGGGAGTTCGCGTACTGCAGCATAGACGGTGCTGTGTCGATTCCGCTCGGGGAGTTGCCCGGAAGAGCCCATGAGTTGCCGGCCGGACGCGAGATTGTTGCGATCTGTCACCATGGGATGCGCAGCCTCCAGGCAGCGGCCTTTCTTGGGCAGACGCTGGCGCTCGACGTGATGAATCTGCAAGGCGGCGTCGCCGCATGGGCGCGCGAGGTCGATCCGTCGATGAAACAATATTGAGTGCTTATCCGGGCGTGGCTTGGCACGAATGATTCTTCCGCGCCTGCACCCTGCGCGAAAACGTGGTGAGACGAATGAACAAATCTTTGCTTGCGGTACTGATTGGAACCCTGTTTGCCACGTCTGCGGCGGCGGACGACCTGCTGCAGCTGTATCGGGAGGCGCGCCAGCAAGACTCCACGCTCGCGTCGGCGAAAGCGGCGTGGCAGGCGACCCAGGAGAAAATTCCGCAGGCGCAGGCCGGACTGTTGCCGACCGTATCGGTTGCAGGAAGCACGACCTATACCATCCTCGACTCGACGACGGCGGCCTACCTACCGGGTTTTACCAAGGTCACGCAGGTCAACAGCAACGTCGCGCTCAATGCGACCGTTTCCGCCAGCCAGCCGCTTTACCGCCGGCAAAACAACATCGTGCTTGACCAGGCCAAGGTGCAGGTTGCGCAAAGCACGTACGTGCTGCAATCCGCCGACCAGGATCTGGCGCTCCGCCTGGCGCAGGCCTATTTCGATGTGCTGCTTGCCCAGGATACTTTGGCATTCGTCGGGTCGCAAAAAGCCGCGACGGCGGAATCCCTCGCGCAAGCCAAACGCAATTTCGAGGTCGGCACGGCGACGATCACCGATACCAACGACGCGCAGGCCCGCTACGACCTGATTGTCGCGCTGGAAATCGCAACGGTGAATGACATCGAGATCAAGCGCCGCGCGATCGAGGTGATCATTGGCCGGGCCGCGCCGGCGCTCAAGCCGCTGATGTCGAACCCACCCCTGGAAACCCCGGCTCCCGACAATCTCGACGCTTGGGCATCGAAAGCCGAACAGGGCAACCTGTCGATCCTGGTCGCCAATGCCTCGCTGGACATCGCCAACCTGGAAGTCGACCGCAACCGGGCAGCGAAGGCGCCAGTCGTCGACTTGATCGGGAGTTACGGCCACGGCGAATTCGCCGGCCTGTCGACCGCTTATCCGGGCACCAGTCTGCGGCAGGGAATCATCGGCATCCAACTCTCGATGCCTTTATACACCGGTGGGCTGATCGATTCGAGGGTTCGCGAAGCGCTGGCCAGCCAGGACCGGGCGCGGCAGGATCTCGAAGCTGCCAAGCGCAGCGCGGCGCAATCCGCGCGCACGTCGTTTCTGAATGTCAGTAACGGCATCGCCCAGGTCAAGGCGCTGGAACAGGCCGTCGTTTCAGCCGGCGTAGCGCTCGCGTCCAGCCAACTGGGCATGGAAGTCGGCGTGCGCACCAACGTCGACGTGCTCAATGCCCAGCAGCAAGTCTTTTCCGCCCGCCGCGACTTGGCCAGCGCGCGCTACGCCGTGATCACCAATTCCCTGCGGCTCAAGGCCGCGGCGGGCGCACTGACTGACGCCGATCTGGAGGCAGTCAACCGCACATTGCAGTAGCCTGCCAAGCGCGGGTGGCCGCGAGCTGCGCCGCAATCCAGTCCAGCGTTCGCCTGGTCGCGCCGCGATGGGCGGCCAGCAGCTCTGTCCCCGCTACCGTCATCCGGGCGCGCAGTTCCGGATCGCGCAATAGCGCCGTCGCCTCAACGACGATAGCATCAGCGTCCGCACCCTGCCGGGCAGCCCCCCTCGCCAACGCATCGCGCGCCGTCTCGGCAAAATTGAAAGTGGACGGACCGATCAGGACCGGCGTGCCAACCGCCAGCGGCTCGATCAGGTTCTGGCCACCCAGCGGCAGCAGACTGCCACCGATGAATGCGACGTCTGCGGCGGTGTAATAGGCAAGCATCTCACCCATGGTGTCGCCCAGCACAATGGATATCCCGGCCGGGACCGGCTGCCCGGCACTACGGCGCACGAACTGAAGCCCGCGTTGTCCCAGCAGTTCGGCCACCGCGTCGAATCGCTGCGGGTGCCGCGGCACTATCACCAGCAACGCATCCGCTGGCAACGGCGCACGCGCAAGCGCTGCAAGCAGCAGTGTTTCTTCACCGTCGCGCGTGCTGCCCGCCACCCATACCGGACGTGATTCGCCAAACAGGCGACGCAGCGCGCGGCCCCGCTCCGCGGTCGTGTCCGGAACCGCAACGTCGAACTTGACATTGCCGGTCACTGCCACCCGGGTGGCGCCCAGCCGGGTCAGCCGTTCGGCATCCGCTGCGGTCTGGGCGGCCACCCCGGCCAAAGCCTGCAACATGTTCTTGCTCATGCGCGCAAAACGCCCGTAGCCATGCGCCGATTTCTCGGACATCCGCGCGTTGACCAGGAACAACGGAATGCCCCGCGCTGCGGTGCGCAGAATCATGTTCGGCCATAGCTCGGTTTCCATCAGCAGTCCGCAACACGGACGACACCAATCGAGGAACTGGCTTGCTCCAAACGACGTGTCGTAAGGAAAATAGGCCTGGGTCACCCGGTTGCCGAACAATGCATGGCCGGTCGCGCGGCCCGCCGCGGTCATGTGGGTAAGCACGAGGCGGTGATCGGGGTAACGGTCGCGCAATGCCGCGACAAGCGGCTCTGCGGCGCGCGTTTCGCCCACCGACACGGCGTGAATCCAGATCGCCAGCCGTGCATCCGGCAGGGCGGGATAGCGGCCAAACCGCTCGCCGACATGCCGGCGATAACCCGGTTCCTTCAGACCGCGCCACCACAGGCGCAGCAGCGCAAAGGGCAACGCCAGACGCCACAGCAGTTCGTACCATAGCGGCGCGCGCGGGATCATGGCGAAGCCGGTTGCGCACGAGGCCTTTCGGCGACGGCGGTGAGCAACGTGTTCGCCGCGTCCAGAACCTGCTCGACGTCCGGCACAACCCCGTCTCCGCCCAGGTTGAGAGCCGGGGCGCGCTCGCCCTGCACGCCCGTCAGCGCCGGATTCGTGGGGCCAAAGAGCGCCAGCGCAGGCGCCCCGGCCGCCACCGCTAGATGCAACAACCCGGTATCGACCCCGACGACTACCTGGGCAGCGGCGAAAAGGCCCGCAAGCTCCCGCGGCGCCATCCGCGCGGGAACCACCGCGCCCTCAATTCCGGTCGCCAGCCGTTCGCTGCGTTCACGCTCGAGCGGCGTACCCCAGGGCAGAACGATGCGCAGTCCGCGCCCGGACAACCGCGCAAACAGTTCGCGCCAGTCCGCCTCCGGCCAGAGTTTGTCGGTGCGACTGGTGGCGTGCAGCGCAACCATGTAGGGAACTGCAACCGGATTCTCTGCTGCGGCGACCGCCACACCATAGCGCGGTGCGCCGTCCGGTTGAAAGCCCAGTGCCGCGGCCGCGAGTTGGCGGTTGCGCGCAATGGCATGTTGATTCCAGGCAACCCCGTGGCGCACATCATAGGCCAGCGTGGCCAGCGGCTCACGCGCACTGCTCCAAGTGTAACCGTGGCGTTCACCGCTTGCCTGGCGCATGATCCATGCGCTTTTCAACAAGCCCTGCAAATCGAGCACGACATCGTAGGCGCTTTGCCGCAAAGTTTCTTTGAAGCACGCGATTTCATGCCGGCTCCGCTCCGACCACCAGGACCGCCGCCATTTTCGAATGGCGCAAGGAATGACGCGCGCCACGCCGGGATGCAGTTCCGGGATGTCGGTGAATGCTTCCTCGCAGACCCAGTCGATCTGCCAGCCGGGTCTTGCCGCGTTGATGTCGCTGACCACGGGCAACGCATGAACGACATCGCCCAGGGAAGATGTCTTGATAATGAGGAGGCGGGGGCGCGCTGACATACAATTGCGGTTTTGGGATGCGACAGCAGATGGCTCAGGATCCACCCTCGATGCGCGCGCCGTTTTCTCTGGTGCTGATCACCCGGAATGCCGGGGCGCAGTTGCGTGCGAGTCTGGATTCTGCGCGGTTCGCCGATGAGGTGGTCGTGGTCGATTCCGGAAGCGACGATGATACCGTACAAATCGCGGCGTCGTTCGGCGCCCGCGTTATCGATCAACCGTGGCTGGGCTTTGGTCCGCAAAAGCAGTTCGCCGTCGAACGCGCCCGCCACGACTGGGTGTTGTGCCTCGATGCGGACGAACGGCTGACCCCCGAGCTGGCGTCGTCGATCGAGTCCGCGCTATCGACACCGCAAGCGGCGGCTTACCGGATGGCGCGCTGCAACCGTTTTCTGGGACGATGGCTGCGGCATGGCGAAGGATATCCCGACTGGAACGTTCGTCTGTTCGACCGGCGCCGCGCGCGCTGGAGCGATGACGTGGTGCACGAACGCGTGTTGTGCGATGGACCCATCGCCACGCTCGCCGGCGACCTGCGGCACGAGTCGGGCGAAGCGCTCGATGCCTATCTCGCGAAACAGAATCGCTACACGACGCTGCAGGCCCAGAGACTCCACGACCAGGGCAAGAGCGCCAGTGTCGTTCAACTGCTCCTGAGCCCGGCGGTCCGCTTCTTCAAGTTTTACTTCCTGAGACTGGGTTTTCTGGATGGCGTCGCGGGTCTAGTGCACATAGTCATTGGCTGCGGCAACAGTTTTTTGAAACACGCCAAGTTGCTTGCCCTTGAGCGCGCAGCCCGCGAGGCGGTTCGATCATGAAAATACTGGTCACCGGCTCCGCCGGATTCATCGGCATGCACACGGTTCTGCGTTTGTTGCAGGACGGTCACGACGTTGTCGGCGTCGATAATCTGAGCGCGTACTACGACGTCGGTCTGAAGCAAGCGCGGCTGGCGCGGCTGTCCCAGCAGTGCTTTGGCCAGATCGAACTGGATCTGGTCGACGCAGCCGCAACCCGGAGGTTGTTCGAGCGCGAACAGTTCGGGCGGGTCGTGCATCTGGCGGCGCAACCCGGCGTACGGCATTCTCTGGTCGACCCGCACGCGTATACCGCGAACAACGTCACCGCGTTTCTGAACGTGCTCGAAGGCTGCCGGCACGGCGGAGTCGAACACTTGGTCTACGCCAGCAGTTCCAGCGTCTATGGCACGAACAGCGTGTTGCCGTTTTCCGAAGATCAGCGCACCGATCACCCGGTCAGCCTGTATGCCGCAACCAAGCGCGCCAACGAACTGATGGCGCATAGCTACAGCCACTTGTTCGGCATCCCGGCTACCGGCTTGCGCTTTTTCACCGTCTACGGACCCTGGGGCCGCCCCGACATGTCGCCGATTGCATTCGCGCGCGCCATTCTCGCCGGCGAGCCGATCAAGGTGTTCAATCACGGCCGGATGCGCCGTGATTTCACTTTCGTCGACGACATAGTCGAGGGCGTCGTGCGCACGCTGGCAATTCCGCCGGCGCCGTGCGCCGAGTCGGGTGCCCGGCATGCCATATACAACATCGGCAACCACCAGGCGGTCGGACTCGAAGAGTACATCGACACGCTGGCCGCCGCGCTGGGCAAGGCCGCCATAAAGGACTACCAGCCGATGCAGGCCGGCGACATGCCCGCTACTTACGCCGACACGTCGCGGCTGGCCGCGCTGACCGGCTTTGCGCCGTCAACGCCGCTGGTCGAGGGCGTTGCCCGCTTTGTGGCATGGTACAAGGCCTATTACCATCCCTGATTCGGGGGATGCTCGCGCTATCTGGCCATGCTAACATCCGCGCTCGAAATTCATCCGGACACCATGCCGTGAATCACATTGTTGCGTACGCTCTTACCCGGATCGAGGGTACAAATCTCCGACGGCTGCATCACATCGCGGAAGGCCGTTCATGATTCTCGTGACCGGCGGCGCCGGATTCATCGGCTCGAACTTTGTTCTTGGCTGGCTCGCCCGGGGAGGCGATCCGGTCATTAATCTCGACAAGCTGACCTACGCGGGCAATCCCGGCAATCTTGTCGATGTCGCGGACGATCCCCGCCATGTTTTTGTCCGGGGCGACATTGCCGACCGTGCGCTGATGGCGCAGTTGCTCCGCGAACACCGGCCCCGCGCCATCGTGAATTTCGCCGCCGAGTCGCACGTCGACCGCTCGATCGACGGACCCGGGGAGTTCATCCAGACCAATGTGGTCGGCACCTTTCATCTGCTCGAAGAAGTGCGCCGGTACTGGCAGAACCTGGCGGAACCGGAGCGCGGGCACTTCCGGCTGCTGCATGTTTCCACGGATGAAGTTTATGGCTCGCTGGGGCTGGGCGACCCGGCCTTTTCCGAGTCCACCGCGTACGCGCCGAACAGCCCCTATTCGGCGTCCAAGGCCGCTTCCGATCATCTGCTTCGTGCCTACCATCACACCTTCGGACTGCCGACCTTGACGTCCAACTGCTCGAACAACTACGGGCCGCGGCAGTTCCCGGAAAAGCTGATCCCGCTGATGATCCACAATGCGTTGCGCGGCAAGAATCTGCCCGTGTATGGCGACGGCGCCAACGTGCGCGACTGGGTCTATGTGAAGGATCACTGCGACGCCATCGAGGTGGTGCTGAACCGCGGACGGGCGGGACAAACCTACAACATCGGCGGAAACGTGGAAAAGACCAATCTCGAAGTGGTCCATGCGTTGTGCGATCTGCTGGCCGAATTGCGACCCGGCCGCGACTACCGCTCGCTGATCGCGTTCGTCAAGGACCGACCGGGCCATGACCGGCGTTACGCGATCGATGGCACCAAGATCGCGACGGAGCTGGATTGGCATCCCCGCGAATCGTTTTCCAGTGGCCTGAGGAAGACGGTCGAGTGGTATCTCGCCAACCAGCCATGGGTGAACAACGTGACCAGCGGCGACTACCAGCAGTGGGTCGCGCGCAATTACACTGCGCGCACCGCGGCATGATGCCATGACTTCGCGCCGCGGCATCATTCTCGCCGGCGGATCCGGGACGCGCCTGTACCCGGTCACGCAGGTGGTCTCCAAGCAGTTGCTGCCGATCTACGACAAGCCGATGATCTACTATCCCTTGTCGACGCTGATGCTGGCCGGCATCCGCGATATCCTGCTGATTTCGACGCCGCAGGACACGCCGCGGTTCCAACAGTTGCTTGGCGACGGCACCCAGTGGGGCGTCAACCTGTCGTATGCGGTGCAGCCAACGCCCGACGGCCTGGCGCAGGCATTCATCATCGGCCGCGATTTTATCGGCGCCGGCCCGTCGGCGCTGATACTGGGCGACAACGTGTTTTATGGTCATGATTTTCAGGCCATGCTGCAGCGTGCGAACACCCAGCGCGACGGCGCATCGGTTTTTGTCTATGCAGTCGCCGACCCGGAGCGCTACGGCGTCGCGGAATTCGACGTCAACGGGCGCGTGATGAGTGTCGAAGAAAAACCACTGGACCCCAAGTCGCGCTACGCGATCACCGGACTCTACTTTTACGACAACCAGGTGATCGACATCGCCGCAGCGCTCAAACCGTCGGCGCGCGGGGAACTCGAAATCACCGATGTCAACAGGGTGTATCTTTCGCGGCAACAGTTGCGTGTCGAAGTAATGGGGCGTGGCATGGCCTGGCTCGACACGGGAACGCACGAGTCGCTGCTGGAAGCCTCGCATTACATCGAAACCATTGAACGCCGGCAGGGGTTGAAAATCGCCTGTCCGGAAGAAATTGCCTATCGCTGCGGATATATCGACGCCGGGCAAATGGAACGCTTGGCGCAGGCGCTGGGCAAGAGTTCCTACGGGCAATATCTTTTGCAGCTTTTGCGCGAACAGGTGTATTGATGCAGGCAACCCGGCTCGCGCTCCCTGAAGTCATTCTGCTGCGGCCCAAGGTCTTCAGCGATCATCGCGGAAATTTCTTCGAAAGCTTCAATGCCCGCGCCTTTCGCGACGCGACCGGGCTCGATGTGGGTTTCGTGCAAGACAATCACTCGTACTCCAAAGCACAGGTGCTGCGCGGCCTGCACTATCAAGTGAAGCAGGCGCAGGGCAAGCTGGTGCGGGTGATTTCCGGTGCGGTATTCGACGTTGCCGTCGACCTGCGGCGTTCGTCGCCCTCCTTCGGCCGCTGGGCGGGCGCGCGGCTGTCGGCCGAGGATAAGGGCGTGCTCTGGATTCCGCCCGGTTTCGCGCACGGCTTTTACGTGCTTTCCGACGGCGCCGAGTTCCTCTACAAGACGACCGACTACTACGCGCCCGAATTCGAGCGCACCCTGCTCTGGAATGACCCGGCCCTGGGTATCGCCTGGCCCTTGAGCGGTGAACCCATCCTCAATGCCAAGGACGCGGCGGGCCGGCCGCTGGCGTACGCTGAAGTCTACGAGTAGTGCGAATTCTGCTCACCGGCGCGACCGGTCAGATCGGCTGGGAGCTTGCCGGGTTGCTGACAGCGCACGACGTATTCGCGCCGCCGCGATCGGCCTGCGATCTGACCAAACCGCGCAGCATCCGCGACGCGGTGCGCGCTACGCGGCCCGACATGATCATCAATCCGGCGGCGTACACCGCCGTCGACCGTGCAGAGCAGGAACCCGAGTCCGCACGCGCAATCAATGCGATTGCTCCGGCGGTGCTGGCGGAGGAAGCCCGCCGGCTGGGCGTCCCCCTGATTCATTTTTCCACTGACTATGTGTTCAGCGGCGAAGCGTCGGCGCTTTACACGGAAGAGCACCCGACAGCGCCGATCAATGTATACGGCTACTCCAAGCTCGAAGGCGAGCAGGCCGTCCAAGGTTCCGGCTGCATTCACGTAATCCTACGCACAAGTTGGGTGTATTCGCGCCATGGAAGAAATTTTCTGCTCACGATCGAACGTCTGGCGCAAGAACGCACCAAACTGACGATTGTGGCGGATCAACGCGGCACGCCGAACTGGGCACGGGAGCTCGCGCGCGCCACGGTCGCGCTCGCCGGAGTCGAGCGCGACGAACTTTCGGCGCGGGCGGGCATCTATCACCTGTCAGGCCGGGGCGAAACGACATGGTATGAGTTTGCCCGCGCAATCGTCGACTCGATGCGCTTGGCGCACGCAGTGGTCGTCGAACCGATTGCGACAGTTGATTATCCGACGCCCGCACGGCGTCCCGCATACAGCGTGCTGGACGCCACGAAGATTCAGCGCGCGTTTGGACTTGTTCTTCCGCGCTGGGAAGACTCGTTCGCTGCGTGTCAACAGGGATCGGCGTAGTCGCGCGCGGCAGCATCATGCAGTTTTCCGCTCGTCAGGCGGACCGGCAAGTCCACACGGTAAAATGACGATCGCCCTAGGCGCACGGCATTCTTTGGAGGTATCACCATGATCAATTTTCGCGCATTCGTCCTACTGGCTGCCAGTTTGTTCGCCATCGCCACGACTGCAACCGGCGAGCCCCTCCTTTCGATGCCGGGCGCCCTTTTCCATGGCCCTGCTCCGGTGCTGCAGAAACAACTGCGCCTGGCGATGGACGCGCCCTCCCACATGCTGACGCTCGGTGCCGTCACGGCGACGGAACGCGCCGCCGCCGCCAAGGCCGCTACAGTCACGGATAAACGGCTGCCGCTGCAGATCGGATTCGCGCGCGCCGTTCCCGGCGAGATGGCGCAAATCGACCTCGCCAGCCTCGCATGGCAAGACATGGGCGACGGCAGCCGCGCCGCGCGCATCGTGATCGAATCGCCTGCTGCAGCGGCGATCCGGGTGGAACTCATGTTGACCGGCGGCGCCGACGGATTGTCCTTCCGCTTCGGAAGCAACGCGCCGGGCGCCCAGGTGTTCGGACCGTATACATGGGCGGAACTCGAAGCCGCGGCCCGCTGGACACCGGTCCTCGACGGCTCTTCCGCGATCATCGACATTGAAGCGGCCCCGGGCGCGTCGCTTGCAGGGAAAATGCTCATGGTGCCCCGGATCTCCCATCTGACTCTCACGGGTGCGGACCTGGCTCCGGACCGGCTCAAGCGAACACAGGAGATCGGGAGCGCGGGAAGCTGCAATATCGACATCGCCTGCATAGCGAACCCTTCATCCGACCTCCTGCACGCCGCCGCGGCCGTGGCGCAGATCGCCTTCACCGATTCGGGGAGCACTTACTTATGCACCGGTGAACTGATCAACTCCACCGACGCCTCCGGCGCAGCTCAGCAAATACCGTATTTCGTCACGGCGAACCACTGCATCGGGAATTCGACCTCCGCCAGCACAATCCACTTTTACTGGTTTTTCGAAGCTGCGACCTGCAACAGCCTGGCGGTGCCCAACTACCAGGTCACAGCCGGCGGCGCCAGCCTGTTGTACACCAGCTACGACGTCGACCTGACTTTTCTGCGCATGAACAACAATCCGCCGCCAGGCACGTTTCTGGCCGGTTGGGATGCGTCGCCGGTGTTTCCGGGCGTCAGCGTCATTTCACTTCATCATCCGCAGGGCGATCTGAAGAAGTATTCCGCGGGCCGGTCGGTGGATTTCGCGCATGACTTCGACGATGTGCAAAACCCAGGGACCTTTGTACCGCAGGGAATGTACTTGCGCATCAACTGGTCTCAGGGAACCACCGAGCCGGGCAGTAGCGGGGGCGGCGTATACACCCGAAGTACCGGCGGCCAATATCAGTTGCGTGGCGTACTGCATGGCGGCGAGGCTTCCTGCCAGACTCCCGATGGTCTCGACTACTTTGCGCGCTTCGATCTAGCCTATCCGTCGCTCAGCCAGTACCTGGCAGGCGCGTCGCAAAAAGCCGCGGGCGCCAATGCGATCGAGTACTACAACGTCGATCTCGATCACTATTTCCTGACGTCATTCCCCGAGGAAACGCAGTCCGTCGAATCGGGTGGCGCCGGTCGCGGCTGGGTCCGGACGGGCTACTCGTTTCCTGTCGGTGGCAGCACGTTGCCGCCGTACGCCCCCGTATGCCGATTCTACGCGCCGCTGCCCCACTCCCATTTCTTTACGGTCGACGCTGCTGAATGCGCGCAAGTGCAGCTCGATCCTGGATGGATTTATGAAACAGGGGACGCTTTCAGGATCCAGGTTCCAGTTGGAGGAACGTGCCCGAATAACACGATCCCAGTCCTCAGGCTCTACAACAACGGCTTCGCCTTCGGTGCCAACAATTCGAACCATCGGTACACGACCAGCCCGCTTGTCTACCAATTCATGCTGACGCAGCAATGGTTGGGTGAAAAAACCGTGATGTGCGCTCCTGCGCCCGCTGTCTAAAACGCCCACTCGACGTGGGCAGCCGAACCGACACTGAGGGCAGAACCGGCTCCGGCGGTCACGATGGCGTTCATCCCGAACGTTACGCCGCCGAACCGGGGATTGTGGCGGTAGCCGGCGAGGGTGCGCAAAGGCTCGGGTCCGATGAGCGCTGATGCCTGGTCGGTAGTTGTGATCTGGCATCGGACGCACGGCTTGACCAGTTGCAATGTCGCGTCGCCGCACGCCAGCGTCGCCAGGTGATCCTCGTCGTAGGCATCCAGCCCGCAGATAACCAGATTCGGCCGAAATCGATTCATCGGCAGCGCGCCAACGCCGCGCGCCTGCAACCGCGCGTTCAGATCATCCAGCGACGCACTCCCGATTACGAGCAACGGATAACCGTCGGCGAATCCGGTGTGGGCGCCCGTGTCTCCGGCGTATTGCAGATTGCACATTCGCCGGACGTCCGGATCGAATCGCACCAGGCGTACGTCCTTGCCCAGGAACGCCGACAACCAGCCGGCGGCAACGTCACCCTGGTCGATCGCATGAACAGTATCGCGCCAGACGACCACGTCGCGGCCAGCGCCCTCGAGGTCATAATCGACTGCAAGGATTTCCATGCCCGGCGCCGACAAGGTCAATGCCGATGCGCACAGACCGGTTTCGACCAGTGCCAGACGGGGGTATTCGCGTTGCGTAATGAACCGGGCCGGATCACCATCCGCTTCGACGATCATCCACTCGCGGTCACGCAACAGCCCGCGCGGGGTCAGTTGCGCAGCGCGCGCGTACAGTCCCTTGCAGGATTTGACCGGATAGACGTACAGGCCGCTTATGGTTGGCGTCATCGCAGTTCCGGGATGGGGCTTCCCTCTCCCACGGGAAGAGGGATTGAGGGTGAGGGTGATCCAGTCGGCACCGCTCGGTTTCAAACGCACCGGGCAGCACCAACCTCCCTCATCCCCTGCCCTTCTCCCCGGGGGGAGAAGGAAGTGCACAATGTGAGGCGACCATATCGGTCGCCCCCAACTGATCGGAGAGTGTCAGCGCAAGCCGGAGATATACTCGGCCACGGCTTTCATTTCGCGGTCGCTCATTTTGGCGGCGACCGTGGCCATGATCTTGCCCTGCACGTCTTCCACCACCCTGCCATCGGCGCCCTTGATCTCGCCGCCGCGATCGCCTTTGACAAAACCCTGCAACTGCGCATACGTGTAGTCAGCGTATTGTCCGGCGAGACGCGGATACTGGGCCGGCAAGCCAGCGCCCGTCGGCGAATGACAGGACGCGCACGCCGGCAAACCGCTTTTGGAATTGCCGCCACGGTAGATCTTCTGGCCAGTCTCGGCCAATGACTCGTCCTTCGCGGCGCCCGGCTTGGGCTTCTTTTCGAAGAAATAGGCGCCCAGCGCTTTTGCGTCCTCGGCGCTAACGGTTGTAGCCATCGCCGCCATCACTGGATTTTTGCGCAGCCCCTGCTTGTAATGATCCAGCTGCAGCGCTATGTACTCTGCATGCTGCCCGGCGAGGTGCGGGTTGGCGGAAGCCGCCGACACACCCTCCGCGCCATGGCACGCGGCGCAGACCTGGGTGACGATCTGCTGCGCTTTGGCCAGGTCCGGCTTGGGCGGACTGCCTGTCTGGGCAATGCCTTGATACGCCGACAGCGCAAGCGCATGGCCCGCTACCGCGGCGAGCAGCCGACCTCGATTCATTCCGATACTCCCTTGAGTCGGCCGCTCGCCTTCCGCGGAGCGGCCTTGTGATCAAACGGTTCCATCAAATGCGTGCAGAACAGCTTATTATAGCGTGAACGCCGCGCTCCGTTCGTATCGCCGTGCTGCGGGATAATCAGGTTCGCCAGCATCAATGCCATGTCCATATTCTCGAACGCCAATTACCTGCACACGGCGGCCAATCTGGAGCAACTGCCTCCGGAAGGTCCGCCGGAGATTGCCTTTGCAGGACGCTCGAACGCCGGCAAATCCAGTGCGATCAACGCTCTTGCGGGCCGGCGGCGCCTGGCGTTTTTCAGCAAGACCCCGGGCCGCACCCAGCAGATCAATTTCTTTGCTCTCAAGGACGGCGGCCTGCTGACGGATCTTCCGGGTTACGGCTATGCCAAAGTACCCATGTCCATTCGGGGACAGTGGGAGGGTTTTCTGAGCGAGTATCTGCAGACCCGGCAATCGCTGATCGGACTGGCCTTGATGATGGATGCCCGCCATCCGCTGACGGAACTTGACTGGCGGATGCTCAACTGGTTCGTGCCCACCGGCAAGCCTATCCATATCCTGCTGACCAAGTCGGACAAACTTTCGCATGGCGTGGCCAAGACGACGCTGGCCAACGTTCGGCGGGAACTCAGCCGTGCACCGCACACCACGGCGCAGCTGTTTTCCAGCACTACGGGGACGGGCATCGAGGAAGCCGAAAAGGTGTTCGGCGAGTGGCTGAAGAAGGCGCGCGAAACCCCGGTTGGCTGAATGCTCAAAAAGAACCCCCCGGGCAAAGGGAATTGCCCGGGGGCAAATGTGCCTTCGAATTCGTTCCTCGAAGGCGCCCGCTCAGGGAGGGAAAGCGGGCGGACGATTCTCTCATCCGGCGAATTCGACCGGGGCCATCTCCAGAAAGTTCCTTGGTTGATGCCGCGTGCGGCGTAGGCTCTCCGCGCAAGGGGCCGGCCGCGGCCACCGCCACGGCGCCGTGCCGGCACCGATTCGGGCAGCGCACGTCAACTTCACCATCACTTTCCCGTCAAAGCTGCGGTCAATTCTTTGCGCACGGACGCTAACTCACGGATAATCCGTTGCAACGACCCGATGCTTTGGCACACCTTGACACAGGCTCCTAGACCCATGAACTTCGCCGGCCGCTTTCCCCAAACCCGCATGCGCCGCATGCGCCGCGACGATTTTTCCCGCCGGCTGATGCGCGAAAATCGCCTGACCCCGGATGATTTGATCTATCCGTGCTTCGTTTGCGATGGCACGGCCTGGGAAGAGCCGATCGCATCGCTGCCAGGAATCGCGCGCAAGAGCATAGACCTGCTGGTTCGCGATGCGCAGACCTGTGTCGAGTTGGGGATCCCGGCGATGGCACTTTTCCCAGTGGTTCCGGCTGCCGGAAAGACTGTAGCGGCCGAGGAGGCATGGAATCCCGAAGGGCTGGTGCCACGCACCGTACGGGAGCTCAAACGCCGGTTTCCGGATCTGGGAGTGATCACCGATGTCGCGCTCGATCCCTATACCAGCCATGGACAGGATGGCCTGATCGATGCCGGGGATCCGACTGCTTACGTATTGAACGATGAAACGATTGCGGCGCTGGTCAAGCAGGCAGTCTGCCACGCGTCCGCCGGGGCCGACATGGTGGCTCCGTCGGACATGATGGATGGCCGCATCGGAGCGCTGCGTAGCGCACTGGATGCAGCCGGATACCAGCGGACGCGCATTCTTGCCTACTCGGCCAAGTACGCGTCGAATTTTTATGGGCCGTTCCGCGACGCCGTGGGCTCGACCGCCAATCTTGGCGGTGGCGCGACTGCGGGGAACAAGTACACCTACCAGATGGATCCGGCCAATAGCGACGAAGCGTTGCGGGAAGTGCGTCTGGACCTGGACGAAGGCGCGGACATGGTGATGGTGAAACCCGGCCTTCCCTATCTGGATATCATCCGCCGCGTGAAAGACACTTTCGGTGCACCGACCGCGGTCTATCAGGTAAGCGGGGAATACGCGATGCTCAAGGCCGCCGCACAGAATGGCTGGCTGGATGAGCGCGCCTGCGTACTCGAAGTCCTGACCGCATTCAAACGGGCTGGCGCCGATGCAATCCTGACCTACTTTGCCATCACTGCCGCCCGGTGGTTACGCGAGAAGGACTGATTCCAGCTCGCTTCTAACCGGCTGTTAACCGACCAGCGCACGGAGTTCCGCGACTTTCTTGCGAACTCGATCATGCTTGCGGTTTCGGCGTTGGCCAACATCCTGTACGACCAACCGAACGGGTCCGGTTTCGCTGTCCACATGCATCGACACAGGGCCGGCGCCTGGCGCACGCCCAGGCACATGGGTGACGTCGATGCCGCGGTTGAGAAGCGCAATTTCGACGACCTTTGCATCATCCGCCAGAAGCTCAAGGCGAATTTCGCAGCCCGGATAGGCCCAATCTTCCGCGACGGGTCCAGTGAGCTCCGGCTCGAATTCCTCCAGTTTCTCCATCCATTGCAGGGCTTCTGCCCGGAGTTCATCCAGTAGCCCGGGCTGCTCATCGGCCAGGTATAACGCTGCGTATTCACGCAACGCGGCCTCCAGTTGGGTGCGATCCGGCAATCTGGCCCGTTCGCCCAGACCCAGTTGCCGTGCCGCCTTGCGCCGCGCGAACTGCCAGTCCGCAATGCCACTTTCGATGATCAGTGCGGCCGCTGCCTGGGCTATCTGCTCACGTTCATTTGCCAAGCAATGTCTTTCCCCGGAGGTGTTCTGCCGGTCCGGAATCCGCCGCATCAACTGTGCGGGAATGCACACCCGGGCCGTACCCCTGGCCCGCGCACCCGTCACTCCGAGCCCGGATTACATCACTTTCTGCTCCCGGATTTCGGGCCGAATGCATGCCGGTCATTGCGGCCGATCCACGGGCTGAAAGGGTGATCGAGGGGCGCTGAAACTGCGCTCGGGGGGTGATGCGGGCGGCGGCGGTGGGGGCGTCGGCCGCGTGACACTTGTCCCCAGAACCACCGGGGCCAGCGGCGCAGGCCCCGGCACAGGCCACGGCACGGGCCACGGCACGGGCCCCGGCACGGGCCCCGGCACAGGCCACGGCGCGGGCGCCGGGCTAGCGGTCGTGATCGGCAACGAGCTTGGCGCGTCGCCTGGCGGAACCTGGGTAGGCAACAGCGGCATCGGCGGCGTTTCCCTAGGCGGAAATTCCTGAAAAAAGTAGTCCCCGCCTACCGCGATGACACCCTCGGGCGGTCGCAGCGGCTTTTCCGGCACGCCTTTGAGCACCTTGCCCATGTAGCCGATCCAGATCGGCAACGCGCCCGTGGCGCCCGTCTCGTTGGCACCCAGCCCGCGTGGCTGGTCGAATCCGATCCATGCAATGCCGACCTGCGCGTAGTTAAAGCCACAGAACCACGCGTCGATGTGATCGTTGGTGGTTCCCGTCTTGCC
>PLYG01000049.1:19230-24215 GCA_003153335.1 Betaproteobacteria bacterium
TGCCAGGGCGTGACCGAGCCGGCGCCCAGCGCCATGGTGAGGTAGGCAGGATGTTGCTTGGGGTCAAAACCGAACTTGGTCACATAGTCCTGCGCATACCGCACGCCGATAGCCTGCAGAATGCGAATCGAGACCATGTTCTTGGACTTGGCCAGCGCCGTCTTCAGGGGCATCGGCCCCTCGTATTTCCCATCGTAGTTCCTGGGCGCCCACGGCTCGCTTCCGGTCACTGATGCATCGAAGTAAAGCGGTTCGTCGGCAATGACGGTCGCCGGCGTAAAACCCTTTTCGAGCGCGGCCGAATAGATGAACGGCTTGAAAGACGATCCCGGCTGCCTCGAGGCGAGGGTCACGTGGTTGTACTTGTTGCGATAGAAATCGAAACCACCAACCAGGGACAGGATCGCGCCATTGGACGGGTCCAGCGCGATGAACGCCGACTCTGCCTGCGGCAACTGGGTGATCGCCCAGACGCCTTTGTCATCCTTCAGAAGGCGGACGACCGCGCCTGGACGTATCCGCGCCGCGGGCGCCGCCTTGTCGGCCAAGGCTCTGGCGACAAACTTGAGCCCTGGCTCGCCAACGGTAGTCGTCTCGCCGTCCGGGCGCAATACCTTCACTTCCCGCGAGCTTGCCTGCGTCACGATACCGGCGACCAGGTCTTCGCTGTCCGGGTGTGCCTGAAATACTTTTTCGGCGACCTCGTCCACCTCGTCGGGATCTGCTGGCAAATTAACGAAGGCCTCTGGCCCCCGGTAGCCGTGACGGCGGTCGTAATCCATGACCCCGCGCCGCAGGGCCGCATAAGCCGCCTCCTGATCGCGGGTTCGAATAGTGGTGTAAACCTTGATTCCCTTGGTATAGGCGTCGTCGCCGTAGGCGTCGTAGACCACCTGCCGGGCCATTTCCGCAATGAACTCGGCATGTGCCGCGGCGTCCCGTGTTTCAGTGCGAACCACAAGCTCTTCCTTCATCGCCTGCTGGAACTGCTGAACGGTGAGCGCCCGGGTCTCGAGCATCCGGCGCAGCACATATTGCTGGCGCTGTGTGGCCCGTTGCGGATTGACCACCGGGTTGTATGCCGATGGCGCCTTGGGCAGACCGGCGAGCATGGCTGCCTCGGCGGCCGTCAACTGATCCATCGTCTTCCCGAAGTAGATGCGGGCCGCCGAGGCAAACCCGTAAGCCCGTTGGCCGAGATTGATCTGGTTGATATAAAGCTCCAGAATCTCGTCCTTGGACAGGTTTGCCTCGATCTTGTAGGCCAGCAGGACTTCATTCAACTTGCGGGTATAGGTCTGTTCGCGGGTCAGGAAAAACTCCCGCGCGACCTGCATGGTAATCGTGCCGGCACCCTGCTTGTTGCCGGCAAGGGTGGCGATGGCAGCTCTCGACATGCTGATGTAGTCGACGCCGCCGTGGCTGTAAAACCTCTCGTCTTCGGCTGCGAGAATCGCAGCCTTGACCAAGTCCGGAACTTGTTTGATTTTTACAACAAACCGGCGCTCGACTCCAAATTCACCCAGCAGATCGCCTTCTTGGCTATAAACCCTCAGTGGAATCTTCGGTTGATAATCGGTAATTGTCGTTAAGTCGGGTAGTCGGGGGTAAAGCAGCATTACAACAAAAAAGCACAAGATAGCCCCAACAACGCCAACCCCTAGCACAACCGATAGTAGATAGATGATCCAGCGTTTTAGCATAAATGAATATTACTTGCCGAAATACGTACCGCCGAGCCAACACCTGCGCGGAGGTATCCTCGCAAATAAACTTGATTAATCCGATTGCGCATGGTTACACTTACAACTGGGATTTAAAGCAAATTATATGTAACACGACTTAAGCGCCCTATGTTTAAAGAAAAACTGGGTTTGAACTTCGACTTCCGTTCGGCATCACCGCCGTTGATCGGATTGGACATTTCCTCGTCCGCAGTAAAGATGGTCGAACTCGCGGAGGCAGGCAAAGGCGCTTACCGGCTAGAGCGATATGTCATCGAACCGCTGCCCAAGGATGCGGTGACCGATGGCAACATCTCCAATTTAGAGGCGACGGCCGATACCGTCAAGCGCGCATACAAAAAACTTGGCTCCCGGTTGAAGAATGTCGCCATGGCGCTTCCGGTCGCGATGGTCATTACCAAGAAGATTGTCCTTCCAGCGGACCAGCGCGAAGAAGACATGGAAATCCAGGTCGAGGCAGAGGCCAACCAGTACATTCCCTTCGCCATGGACGAAGTGAACCTTGACTTTCAGATTATAGGCCCTGCGCCCAACAACCCGGATGAAGTCGAAATCCTGATCGCCGCATCGCGCAAGGAAAAGGTTGAGGACCGGGTCGCGGTCGCCGAGGCTGCCGGGCTCAAAACGGTCATCATGGATGTGGATTCCTATGCCACGCTGGAGTCCTTTGGACTGATTGCACCGCAGCTCCCGGCCAACGGCCGCGACCAGAACATCGCGATCGTCGACATCGGGGCCCGTATGATGCACTTTTACGTCATCCGCAATGGCCAGCAACTGTTCTCCCGGGAGCAGGCATTCGGAGGAAACCAGCTGACCCAGGACATTCAGCGCGCATTCAATCTGTCGTCGGAAGAGGCCGAGGCGGCAAAGCGGAACGGCGGATTGCCGGACAATTACGAAATCGATGTCCTGCAACCCTTTACCGAGACGCTGGCCCTTGAAGTGGCCCGGGCTCTCCAGTTCTTTTTCACTTCCACCACCCACACGCAAGTCGAACACATCCTGCTCGCCGGTGGTTGCGCGTTGATCCCGGGGCTCGACGAAATCGTCGCCAAGCGCACCAACATCAACACCCTGGTTGCGAATCCGTTCAGCGGAATGGGGCAACCGGCAAAAATGCGGCCGCAGCAGCTCGCTGCGGATGCGCCGATGTTGCTGATCGCCACCGGTTTGGCGCTGCGTAGGTTTGATGTATGAGTACTACGCGCATCAACCTATTGCCGCATCGCGAGCTCAAGCGAGCGGCGCGCAAGCGCGAATTCACTTTTGTCGCAGCAGGCACGTTCATCTTTGCTCTGGCGGCAGCGCTGCTTGCGCACACGATCCTGGCCGGGATGGTGGATTCCCAACTGGCCAAGAACAAGTTCTTGAAAGGGGAAATCGCGAAGGTCGACAAGGAGATAGAGGAGATTGCCCGCCTCAAGGAACAGACCGGCGCATTGCTCGCCCGGAAACAGATCGTGGAAACCCTTCAGGCCAACCGGACCGAAGCTGTGCATCTGCTGGATCAGCTTGTGCGCCGGCTTCCCGACGGGCTCTATCTAAAGTCTGTCAAGCAGACCGCCGACAAAATCAATTTGACCGGTTATGCGCAGTCGAACGCGCGAATCGCCACCCTGATGCGCAACCTGGATAGCTCCCCGTGGCTGTCCAATGCGGAACTCGTGGAAACAAAGGCAGTACAACTCAACAATCTGCGGGTCAATGAGTTCAGCCTCAACATCCAACTCAAGCGCGACCAGGGAGCCGCCACCGGCAAGCCGGCCGCGAAGGAGAAGGGCGCATGAATTGGTTCGAGAATTTTCGCCGGCTGAATCCCCGCGAAATCGGCATTTGGCCCTGGGGCGCAAAGCTGGTGGTTCTTTCCCTGCTGTTTCTGATCCTGATGATTTTTGCGGCATTGTTCGACTGGCGGGACCAGTGGGACCAGCTGGAGGCAGGCCAAAAGGAAGAAGAAACGCTGCGTCAAAGCTGGTTGGCCAAAAAACAACAAGCCGTCAATCTCGACGCATACCGGCAACAACTCAAGGACATCGAACAACAGTTTGGCGCCCTGCTCAAGCAACTTCCCAACAGGTCCGAGGTGGACGCGCTGTTGACGGACATTAATCAGGCGGGGCTCGGTCGCGGCCTGGACTTCGAATTTTTCCGGCCGGGCGTCCCGCGCGTGGCTGAGTTTTACTCCGAGCTCCCGATCCAGATCAAAGTCACCGGGAGCTACCACGACATGGCGGCTTTTGCGAGCGATGTCGCTCAGTTGTCGCGCATCGTAACCCTCAACAACATTTATATCCAGGTCGAGAAAAATGGGCTGAGCATGGAAGCGATCGCGAAAACCTTCCGCTATCTCGATGATGAAGAACTCGCCGCGCAACGGAAAACTGCAAAGGGAGCCCCGAAATGACGGCGGCGCAAGATCGCGCGCTTTCATGGCTGCGCGCCGCGATCCTGTCGGTGCTGATGTCCGCGCTGATTGCGGGGTGCGGTGGGGATCCCAATCAGGAATTGCGACAATGGATGGACGAGCAGGCAAAGACGGTGCAGGGAAAGGTCGACAGTTTGCCGATCGTCAAGCCGTATGTACCTTTTGCCTACAACGCCTTCGATCTGCCTGATCCATTCAAACCAAGGAAGATCGAGCCTGCACGCGGTTCGAGCAAGCTTGCTCCGGACATGAACCGCCGCAAGGAGTCATTGGAGTCCTACCCGATCGAGTCACTCAGAATGGTCGGCACGCTGGAACGGGACAAGACTATGTACGCTCTGGTCCGCGCCAACGACAAGATCGTCTACCAAGTGCGGTCCGGCAACTACATGGGCCAGAATTTCGGGATCGTTACCAGCATCACCGAAGTCGATATCAAATTAAGAGAGCTCGTGCAGGACAGTTCCGGCGATTGGGCCGAAAGGCAGAGCCGGTTGCTGTTGGACGATCAGGAGCAAAAGAAATGAGCGCAATGCACCTTCCCCTCCCCTCTGTCCATGGGCGTCGCATCTCAGCGCTACTGGTCATTGTCTGTGGGTTGCTTGTTCCCCCCTGGGCATGGGCAGACAACAACAGTATTGACGCCGTGGCGGTCTCTCACGGGACTGCAGGCCGCACTGTGATAAAGCTGACTTTGAAGGAGCCGCTTGCCGCCGCACCGGCGGGATTCGCGATCAGCAACCCGCCGCGCATCGCGCTCGACTTTCCGGCAACCGGCAACGGCACCGGAAAGGCCGTTCAGGAAGTTGGGG
>PLYG01000150.1 GCA_003153335.1 Betaproteobacteria bacterium
CGCCCGGCAAGGGCACATGGCTGTTGCTATCCAGAGGCTCGAAGCGCGCCCCGGCGATCGACGTCGCGACGAAGCGCCCTTCCTCGAACGGGACCCGGTTGTCGCCCCGGCTGTGACATACGAGCGTCGGCGCTCGCACCTGCGCCAACTCGACCGAGGCATCGAGTTCCGCGAAGGCCCGGATGAGGCGCGCTGCCACGTGTGGCGAAGCCGCGTGACGCTGGATTTCATTGAAGGAGTGAGCCTGTGCAAGCGTCGCATGAGGGAAGAACTGCGACGTGAACATCTGCAGGAATGCCGGATTGCTCTGACCCCAACCGAACTCGACGAGCTTGATCATGGCCTCGGTGGCCTCGACCTGCTGCGGGCTCGGGCTACGACGCAAGGCCCCGCGCGCGAAGGCGCCACACAATACGAGGTGGCTGACGCGCTCGGGATGGCGCGCGGCGTACACGATCGAAACCGCGCCGCCTTGCGACATGCCGANNGACCGCAGCCGCGCGAGTCGTAGCGTAGCAACTGATAGCGCTTGCTCAACGCATCGATCCACGGACCCCAGACGGGAGTTTGCCAATCGAAGTCGAGGCTGCCGAGCCAATGCGAAGCACGGACCAGCGGAGGTCCTTCGCCGGTTACGGCATAGGCGATACGCGTATCGTCGGACGATCGCGCAAACTGAATTTGCGGCTGACGCAGGGCACCCGTGCTCATGCCGGAGATAATACGCCAAGGGATGTCAATCTCTCTACCCTCACCGCCGCAATGTGCTCGAATTTGCTGGAGCGGGCTGATACATGGGGTCGAGGCGAACCAGAGCTGACCGTCGTGAATGGCAGCTTCTGGCCGACTGCGGGAATCACCAGGGCGCAGTTCCATGACAGCTTCGGCTCCTAAAGGAGTCTTCCGCTGAGCCATAACTGAGCGCGAGCATCGGCCCAATAGAGTTCTCTGATCATGTTCACGGTTACGTACAAGACACAGTCGGTGATCGCAGTCGGAAATTCGGAGAGCGATCGCCAACCACGGCCGGGCGCCCCTGGGGCCGATGTCAGGGTCCGGGTCGGCACAGGCGGCCCCGCCCGCATGCATGTTGGTCGGCATCGGGGCAGTTTGGCGGAGCCGATGACGACCCGGAACGCTGGCGAAAACGCGGCTAATCGCCAGATTTACGCGGTTTCTGACCGACATTCACATCATCCGGCTCGAACACCACTCGCACGCGCGCGTGCAGCGCTTCGGCAACGCGCCGCAGGTTGGCCAGCGAATGCCCTTCGTAATCGGGCGATTCAAGGCGGCTGATCTGCCGCTGCCGCAGCTTCGCCAGCCCGGCCACTACTGCCGCGAAGTCATCCAGATCGCTGGCCTTCAACTCGTCCAGAAAGTCTCGCACGGGGCACACCCCGGCGACTGTCTCGTAGAACTCTACGCTGAAGTCCATGGCAACGCTACATCATTTTTGATGTATTCGCAGGTGTAGGATCTGCCGAAAATCAGCATGGGAGATCGGCTACAGACGGCGTCCTTGCGGGAGAGCGCCCATCTTGCGGTCGAGCGTGAGCGTGGTGAGTTCAGCGCGGCGGTAGTCGTCGGCAATCAGGCGGTCGAGCAGGCCGCAGCCCGCGCTGGCGTCCAGGGCGGCAAATACGCCCGCCCCGTTCAGCGGCGCCACCAGACCGCTCCTGAGCACGATATCGGCCAAGGCTTCGATATTCTTCAGGCCCGGATTCTTTCATTCCTATCGTTAATGGCTGTCGTCTGAAACTACCTGCTTGCCCGGATGCTAGCCTATGGGAAACCATGGGTGATTCCATAAGTCCGTTATTCGCACGGGTGATGACAAAAATACCGATGATCATTGATATAGACACCTGGAGGATCAATGTGTGTGCATATCTCCGTGATGCATGGGCAACGCGGGTGAAACGAACACCCCGGCGGCGGCGTTAACGTGCTTGGCAACTCGGCACCGAGGTTCAAATCGGGAAGGCGCTGGCCCGGTTCAGGAGCCAGCACCGCATCCATCAGCGCATGGGTATAGGGATGCCGCGCCTGTGAAAAAATGGTTTCGGTTGCCCCGCTCTCGACGATCCTGCCGAGATACATGACCGCGACGCGATGTGCAAGGTGGTTGACAACAGCCAGGTTATGGCTGATCAGTATCACCGTGAGATTCAAGCTTTCCTTCAGCGCCGCAATCAAATTGAGAACCTGCGATTGGACGGAAACATCCAGCGCAGACGTCGGTTCGTCGCACACCAGAATTTGGGGTTCGATCACCAAGGCGCGGGCAATCGCAACCCGCTGGCCTTGCCCGCCCGACAGTTGTCCCGGGAACGCACTGCGCAGATGAGATGATAGGCCGACCGCCGCCATCAACTCATCCACTTTGTTGCGACGTGACTGCACCGTTCCTTGCGATTGCACCTCGAGCGGAGCCGAAATGATGGATCCAACCGTCATCCGGGGATTGAGTGATGAATACGGGTCCTGAAACACCGGCTGTATCAATCTCGCACGCTCCAACCTTCCATAACTGGAGATTGCTTTGCCATTGATTCGAATTGTGCCCGCGGTCGGTGATTCAATACCCAGCACCAAGCGCGCAAGCGTGCTCTTTCCGCAGCCCGATTCACCCACCAAACCCAAGATCTCGCCCCGGGTCACATTCAGATCTATTCCCCGTAAGGCCTTGAATACCTTGCGGCCCTGGATCCGGTTGCCGGCGACATAATCGCGCGTTACTCCGTCGACTTCCAGTAAAGGTACTTGCTCCTTCATGGCGTCGTCGCGACAAGCGATCGGGTCCAGATGTCGGGATCCCGGGCCGTGCCGTCGCCGGGCAAAATACAACGCATACTATGGTCCTCGCGTACCCGGCGCAGGTCCACCGGCCCGCGACGACATTCATTTGTGACGTAGGGGCAGCGCGCCGCGAAGGCGCATTCCGTTAACACGCCGATAGGGCGTGGGACAATCCCGGGAATAAAACCCAGTGGTGTGCGGCGAGCGACCCGCCCTGGAACCGGTATCGAGCGCAACAAGCCTTCGGTATATGGATGCAAAGGCTTGGCGAGGATATGTTGAGTCGATCCGTACTCCACAATCTGACCGCTGTACATGACGGCGAGCTTGTCGGCAATTCCCGCCACGACCCCGATGTCGTGAGTAATGATGATCAATCCAACGCCGGTCGCCTGCTGGATATCCGACAGCAGCCTCAGGATCTGGGCTTGAATCGTAACGTCCAATGCTGTGGTCGGCTCATCAGCAATAATCAGATCCGGCTTGCACAGCAGCGACATGGCGATCATGACGCGTTGGCGCAGGCCCCCTGAAAGCTGGTGGGGATACTGATCGAAGCGCTCCAGCGGCGACGGAATGCGCACTTGTTCCAACAACCTTAGCGCATACGTCCGGGCATCGTGCCCGGTGATGCGGCGGTGCTGGCGAAGGATCTCGACCATCTGGCTGCCAACCGTGTAGCAGGGGTCGAGCGCCGTCATGGGATTCTGAAAAATAATGGTAATCCGGTTACCGCGAATTTCGCCCCACTCGCGAGCAGACAGGCCGGTCAGTGACTTGCCTGCAAATTCGATGCGCTGCGCGCTCACGTGCGCCCGCCGTGGCAACAGTCCCATGATGGCAAGCGCCGTCAAGCTCTTGCCGCAACCTGACTCGCCGACAATCGCCACGGTCTGGCCACGTTCAACGCTCAGGTCGATGCCGCGAACCGGTTGCAGCGTAGCGTCTTCAGTCTCTATATCGACATGCAGGCCTTCAATATCAAGTAAAGCTGCCATTGCCTCAGGCCTTCCCGCCCGGTGCCGTGATGTCCCGCACTGCGTCTCCCAGCAGATTGATTCCCAGAATGAGGACGACCAGGGCTAATCCCGGTACAGCGATCATCCACGGACGGAAAAAAATCTGGCTCTTGGCTTCGGCAACCATAAGCCCCCAGGACGACAATGGTGGTTGAACGCCCAAACCGAGAAAGGAAAGCGATGCTTCGAGCAAAATAGCGTGCGCAAGCTCTATCGACGCGACCACAATGAGCGGCCCCATGAGGTTGGGTAGGATTTCCTTGAACAGGATTCGTGTTCTGGAACTTCCAATGCAGCGGGCCGCGATCACGAACTCGGAGTTGGTCAGTTGCTGTGTCGCAGTGCGAGTCACAATGGCGAATCGATCCCAAAGCAAGCCGCCGATCACGACAATCAACAAGGTAAGCGAATTTCCTATGACGGCAACGACAACCAGCGCCACCAGAACAATAGGTAAGGTCAGACGAATGGTCAAAATGAAATTGACCAGCAGATCCACCTTCCCGCCCCAATAGCCGGCGGCTACGCCAAGACACGTTCCAATAATCCCGGAAATCAAGATAGTGGAAAACCCGATCAACAGGGATATGCGCGCTCCGAACAATAGCCTGGCCAGGTAGTCCCGGCCCAGCAGATCCGTTCCCAACGGATGCACCCAGCTACCGCCGGCGCTCCAAACCGGAGCGATCACCCGCTCTGCCAGATTCTGCACAGCCGCGTCGTATGGCGTCAGCCATGGCGCGCACAACGCAGCCAGCACAACGATAAGAAGAACGCCAACTCCAATCCAGAAACTGCCGTGTCGCANNCGCAAGGCGTCCCGGCGAAAGCGGGGAAATCTGGGTCGCATCGGCTTGCGCGGACGCTTGCAATATTGTGCTTTGCGCAATGGTCATAAAGAAAACAACGTGGTCATCGGGTACGCCGGCGAGGGTCCAGAACGGCGTTGAGCAGATCAGCCAACAGCGTAAGCAACGCGTACAGCGTCGCAATCACCAGCAGAATGGCCTGAATCACTGCAATGTCTGAACGCTGAATGGACGTCCAGGCCAGGTATCCGACTCCTTTCATGGAAAACACGGTTTCGATTATTATCGACCCCCCCAGCATAAAGCCGAGTTGGACGGCGCTCAGTGCCACGACCGGCATGATTGCATGTCGCAGCGCGTGCCTTACTATGACGCGCCAGCGTGAGAGGCCGTAGGCTTGCGCCGTCCTGACATGATCAGACTGCAAGGCGTCCATCATCCCGGAACGTGTCAAGCGCATGATCACCGGCGTTGCGTAATAGCCCAGCGCTATCGCCGGCAAAATGAAATGCTGCCAGGACGTTGCGCCCGAAAACGGCAGCCATCCCAGCTTCACTCCAAAGACATAAATCAGACCCAGTCCAAACAAGAACGAAGGCATTGCCTGGCCCCCCACCGCAATTCCCAGCGCAATCCGATCGATCAGGGTGTTGGGGCGCAAGGCCGCGATGACTCCCAGGGGCACTGAAAGCAGCAAGGCAAATGCCAGCGCGCTAAGGCCCAGTGTTGCCGTCACTGGAAAGGTCTGCGCCAGCACATCTGCCACACTTTGGCGCAGATAATGCGAGCGCCCAAGGTCGCCATGGACGACGTTGCCCAGCCAGGTTCCATATTGCTGGTACAGAGGCCGGTCTAAACCATAGATCGTGCGCACTGCCTCGACGTCGGCCCGGCTGGCGCCCTCGCCGGCCATGGCTGCCGCCGGATCGCCCGATAGATGGACGAGCGAAAAGGCGATTACTGAAATCACGGCGACGACCAAAGCCGTGATCGCCAGGCGCTGGATTACGAAACCTAACACCCTGCCGCGATTAACGAATATTTGCGTTCGTACGAGGGCACCCTACGGGCTATTTCCATTTTGCCAGGTAAAAGTGGGCCAGTTCATCGGGCGTCGCTGCATAGTTCAGATCGGAATTGAACGCGTAAATACGACCGTATGCGAACAGCGGGACAAAGTAAGCCCCGCTCGTGATCTTGGTCAGTGCCTTTTTGTACAGGGCCTTGCGCTGCTCACGATCAAGGTTGTGGTCAGCCGCGACCAACCAGTCCCGCACCTGCGCGTCGCGGGCATAATCGTCGGGTGAAAACGTGAAGTAGTTGCTTACCGACGCCGAGGCATCCTGCATGCCCTGCGAGCCCCACGATATGTGCGCCATAGTGGCCTGGCCATTATTGAGTATTGGCCGCAACGCTTTCCACTGCATGAATTGCAACTTGGTCCTGATGCCCACGGCACGCAGGTAATTCATGACCGCTTCGGTATAGGGCCGATCGCGGTAGGCATAGATTGTTTCTTCGAACCCGTTGGGGTAGCCCGCTTCGGCCAATAGCTTCTTGGCTTTTTCAGGATCGTAGCTGTATTGTGGAACATCTTCGGTGCAGCCAAATTGCACGGGGTGGCACATCGATTTCAAGACGCTTGCGCCAGGGCCGACAAGATTTTTTACGATAGCCTCGCGGTCAATGGCATGCGCGATGGCCTGCCGCACCTTGAGCTTCTTCATCGGAGTGTCGCCAGACCGGCCTGCGGAATCCAGCGATAAGAACGAGAGCCGCGTAGTAGACGACGATGTTACGGTGATGTTGGGCATTCCGCTTAACTGCGTGGCGTTTTCGGGTGGCACACTCCAAAGCCAGTCGATGTCGTGGGTCATCAACGCGGCCAGTTGAGCATCCGTGTCGGGCATCGAGCGAAATACCAGGTTGCCGATATGCGGCTGTCCTTTCGGGCTGTCCTTGAAATAATTTTTGTTCCTGGCTAGCGTGAAAGATGATCCGGAAATGAAGTTCTGCAAAGAGTAGGGCCCGGTACAGACAGGCTGTATGGCGCCATAGTCCTTTCTGGTTTTACCGTCGGCGGCTGGAACCGACGGCGCTTTATCGTAATGCCCGTCGGGATAAATGGGTGTTACGCCGGATAAGTAGCTCAATGCGGCGGGCGTTGGCTCTTTTGAGTGTATGCGTACTTCATACGGCCCGATGACTTCGACGTTGTCGATCCAGTCAACCACCAGACGTGTCACTACGCCGCTATTGGGTTGGCGGGCGTGATTCAGCGTATAGGCCACGTCTTTGGCACCGAAAGCGGCCCCATTGGAGAACTTGATCCCTTCCCGCAACTGGAAATCGATGGTGCGATCGTCTTTCCATTTATAGCTTTTTGCCAGCAAAGGCTTGTATTCATTGGTAAGGGGATCGAGATGCATCAGCGTGTCGCACATATTGATTGCCGCTATCACGACCTCGCGCAGATTCTGGTAGTAGATGTCGGCGGAATCCACTTCCGAAGCCGTGGCCCAAACCAGCGTGTCGTTATCCTTTCCCGCCCATGCAGGCGCCTGCAATGCGAGTAGAGAAAGACCAAACGCTGCGATGGGAGCTAAGCGGTTCACGATATTTCCTTTCAAAATGTGCTCACGGCTTGAACTTCAAGGGCAATTCGATAGCAGACGCATGTGCTGCGTCGCGCAACAAGCGCAGTGTCGGTGGCCGCCCATGCGGGACCTGGCTGACATGGTCGGCGTCGGCGCCGGCGATAGAAAGCCGGATGCGGCTGCCTTGACTGAATGTCCATGAAACCGGCAACAGCGCGAAGCGCAGCCTTGCGGCCGTATTGATTTGCAAAGGCGCCGCGTCGCGGCGCGCGAACGTTCTGAACGGCCACGAGGCGCGATATTCGTCGGGCGCCGGCGCTTCGCGTCGGTGCAACGCCCGGAGCAATCCCTCGGTCACGTAGTGGACCGTACCGTCGGCCAGCACTTCTGACAAGTAAAGGAAAATTGCGGCATCCGGCTCGCTCGATTCGATCCAGATCTGCGCCACGGCATGGCCGCTTAGCTCGGCGTCGGCACGAAGTGGGTCGGATGTGTAGCCGGGCAAGGTTTCCTGACGCTGTTCCCAATCGTTGTAATAATCGCGGCTATCGTGTCCGGCGATACGCTCGTAGCGGGTATTGAGGCCGCTGCTGCTGGAAAAATCAACCTTGACCACGTCGGCGCCGGGATCCTGAACCGTGGGAGTCAGGCGCTGACCGTCCGCCAGGAGAAGGACCGTCTTTTCTGCCACTGGGGGCCAGGACGGAGCTGCGTGCCAGGCCTCTGCATGGACGCTGAAATAATGCACCGGCGCCTCGTCTTGCAGGCCGGTGTCCATGTCGCACAAGTAGTGATCAAAGAACCGCAGTATTTCATCAAGCAGATTGAACTCCGGTTCAACAGCCTGGCGCCACGGCGAAGTGTTGACCCGCGCCCCATGATCCCATGGGCCCAGCAAGAGATGGCTGGGGTTGTCCCGAAGCGTCAGAAAACGCGCTATGGAACCATTGGCATACCCCGCGCCATCGGTCCATCCCGACACCGACAATACGGCCACATCCGAACGAATGTGCTCTTGGTAGTGATAGGGACTGAAACTGGCTGAGGTGAATGCCGCGTCATAAGGCAAGGCGTCGTCCCTGAAGCGAAACTCGCTGATAAAGTCGGGCATGCAAAAATTGCCGCTGTGTTCGCGAACCGCCGTGTGACATAAAGCACCGTCGGGATCCTCGTCTACAGGCTGTGGGCCGGCATAGTTGGGATCCTTGAAGTAGCTGAACTCAGCCAAAAGCTCGCGCCGGTCGTGATCGAGCGCCACCATGAGCCTGTCATAGGTCTGCGACAAGCGGTTCAGGAATAGTCCACCTGGATAATAATGGTCGGAATAGGTATCCCAAACACCTGATATCGGCGCAATAGCCCTGACCGCGGCATGCCCTGTGCTCGCCAGGAAATCGCTTGCAGCGCCAAGGTAGGAAATTCCCGTGGCGCCGATAACCCCATTGCACCAATCCTGCGCCACAATCCAGTCGGCAATTTCATGGTAATCGTCGCGCTCGCGCGGGGAGCGGAAACTATCACGCGTCCCAAAACTGGCGCCGGTACCCCTTACATCGACGACCACCAGCGCATAGCCGCGCGGCACGAAATAATTCCGATATTTGCCCGCGTTAGGCGTTGGCTCGGTGCCCAGGAACCGATCACGCAGCTTGAATCGTCGATAATAAGGCGTGAACAGTACGATAACGGGGAATTGCGTCGTCTTCGTCCCGGCAACAGATGGCGTTGCCTGGGGCAAATAGTAGTCTAGTGCGAGACGACAGCCGTCGCGCATCTCGACATACAGGGAGGCCGGCTTTTCGGGTAGTGAAAACGAAACGGGGCGTGATTTGGCGTAGTCGCTTGGCGCAATTTTCCACGCCTTGCTTCCGGTATCGGCATCAGACATGCGGTGGGGTCTCCATTATTTCTGCCGTATTATCGCAAGCCGGTTGGCGTCAGCGTTGACAATCTGTTCGTCCTGAGGCGAGCGTAACGCTGAAACACCAATTGCACCGATCATGACCCCTTCGTGAACAATAGGCTTCCTGCAAGAAGTGATGCGGATAGGAAATTCTACCACCTCGGAGAATGAGAAGATTTCGCTTTCCGCTTCGAGCGTGGCACTGAGGGGCGCTTTGGCGGATCGGGCGAGCGCAGGAAAGAAATGCATTGTTGATGCGCCGAATCGACGTTGAAGGCGCGCTCATCAGCCGCTTTTGCGGGGCATTCTTGTGCGCCTCACGCGGCCTTTGCGGTAATTGCGGACGCACTTGTGCCCCAACCGATGAGTTGTGGCGCGAGTGCAGCCATGCGCATCAGTTTCCGCTGTCGTACAACGTCGTCGTCGTGGCTACATCCTCTTTGTGCCGTCCCGCCCGGACCACCGCGGCCGCGGCCAACTCTCTGGCCTTCTTGCGCAGCGCCGATTCATCGATGCCGTGCACCTTGCCCTCGCTGTAGAGCGCCTTGCCATCGACCCAGGTCTGGGCAATGGACGCCGTCGAGGCGGAGAAAACGAGCGCCTGCAGCGGGTCGTGGAACGGCGTCCACTCGATGTGGTCGAGGTCGAACAGGATAAAGTCGGCCTTCTTGCCGATCTCCAATGAGCCGATCTCATGGTCCCAACGCGCGGCCTTCGCGCCATCGATCGTGGCGGCGCGCAGTGCCTGGCGAGCCGTGAACACGTCGGGCTTCATCCGCGCATCCTTGAACATGCCCGCGACCATCAGCATTTGGCGCATCAGGTTCATGTTGCCCGAAGCGGAGACCCCATCGGAGCCCAGCCCGAGCGTCACGCCGGCCGCCACCATTTCCGGATATTTGCCTATCGCCGTCGCCCCCTTGCCGAGCTTGAACGACGAGCAGGGGCAGAACGCAACCTTGGTGCCGCGCCTGGCGAGCAGCGCCACCTCTTCGTCGGTGACCGCGGCGCCGTGGGCGATTACCAGATTGCTGCCGAGGCCGCCGGCCCGATCGATGCGGGTAATGGGCCAGCAGCCGTACTTGTCCTCGCAGACCCTGGCCTCCTCGATGGACGTGGCGAGATGGTAGGTGGTGCCCACGCCCAGGCGCTCGGCCAACTTTTGCGCGCCTACGTGCAATTCCAGCGTGCACGGCTCCTTGCCTTCGATGTTCACCCAGCAGCGCACGCGCCCATCCAGTGCGCCGTCGTACTTGCGCACGCACGCTTCGAGCTCAGTCAGCGCCGCTTCGGTGCTCGGGAAGAAATGGTGGCGTGCCATCTCCTGTGTCCAGCCACGCGGCAGTTCGGCCGGCGGGTTGTCGGCCGCGTGGCGACCGGTTATCCCGCGGATACCGGTTTTCTCCATGGCGCGCACGGTGATGCCAGGGTCGTACTGTGAGCCCATGTCGATGAAACAAGTCGTCCCACAACGCAGCATCTCGGTGATGCCGAGCAACGCGCCCCAGTATTCGTCCTCTTCGGTGATGTGTGCATAAAAGGGCTTGGCCCAATGGAATACCCACGCGCGCGTGTTGAGGTTGTCGGGGAAGACCGCTCGCGACAGCGTCTCGGACAGGTGCACGTGGCTGTCGACGAAGCCGGGGCAAATGCCCAGCATGCGCCCGTCAATGACCCGGTCGAACTTGGCGCCCTGGTGCCGGCCGGCGACCTGGCCGGCGGGGCCGATATCGATGATGCGATCATTCTCCACCACGAGGCTCGCGTCGCGCAACACCGTATCGCTGGCATCGACTGTTAATGCGAACTGGAGATGTTCGATGAGGCTAAGCATGGAATGGTCACTCCGGAATGTGGTGATGTCGACTAACAGGCTGTTGAAAAGCTACTGCGGTGGCGTTTTGTCGCCGCCTGGCTCAGCCCTTGACGACGAGCAGCTTGTCGGTATTGGTATAGTCGGAAAGCAGCTCGCAGCCGGTTTCCGTCACCAGGAACAAGTCCTTGTTCTGCATGCCGAAGCCGTGACCGGTGCGGTAGCACAGCGGTTCGATGCCCAGCACCATGCCCGTCTCCAGAATCGCGTCGTCATCGCGTCCGATATACGGATTGGTTCCGATGTAGGGCTCCTCGTGCAAGTGCAAGCCAATGCCATGGCCGACGAAAGAAATCGGCGGCAGGTTCATCAGAGCGAGCTTGGCGAGGAATGCGCGGTACACCGCATGCGCGCTGGCGCCCGGCTTGATCATGTCCATGATCATGTACTTGCACTCCACCAGATGAGCCCAGATACGTTCGGCATGCGCCGGGGCCTGGCTGACGACGGCAGTGCGGCACACGCCGGCCTGATAGCCGCTGATGACAGTAAAAATCTCCACGCGGCACACGTCGCGCGTCTGCAGTTTGCGTTCCGACGGACCCACGTTGGGCAATTGGCTGCGCTCGCCGGTGGCCACGATCATCAGCTTGAAGTGCTCGGCGCCCAGCGCATAGACGCCGCGCGTGAGCGCCGCGGCAATGTCCATCTCGCTGCTGCCGGCATGCACGGCGGCCAGTGAATCGGCAATCGCCTGGTCGGCAATGCGCGACAGCCGGCGCAGCAAGGCGATTTCGTCTTTGGTCTTGATCTGCCGCAGGCGTGCCAACAAGGCCTCGGCCGGCTTCCACTGCGCCTTCGGCAGCAGCGCTGCAAGCGCCGCGAAATCGCCGGCCGGCAGATAGTCCATCTCGATGCCGATCGTGGCGCTCGCCAGCCCCAGCCCCGTCAACTGCTGCGCCAGCTTGGCCATGGCGCTGTCGGTGAATTCGGCCCAGATCTGCAGCGGCGTATCCGGCGCGCGGGCGCGCACCGTCGTGGCTTCCATGTCGACCGCGAACAGCGCGGTCTTGCCGTCGGCCGTGACGACGCTCATCGCATGGCGATGGCGAATCAGCGGCTGCGACGGCACCACGAACCCGTTGAGGTAAGCGAAGTTTTCGGGCGAGCTGGTCACCACCGCATCGAGTTGCGCCGGCTTCATCGCCGCGACCAGGCGGCTGACGATTTCTTGTCTCATCTTTAGTTCCTGTTGGCGGTTTTCGACTACTTCGTCTCGACCCGGTACTTGGCCACCTTGGCCTCGTCGACCTCGATGCCCATGCCCGGCCCCATCGGCACCTCGATGGCGCCATCGACGAAACGCATTGCGGTCTTGATGAGGTCGTCCTTGTAATAGATGCCCGCCGCCTGGCCATGCTGGGCCTCGACCGGGGTCGACACCGGCACCACGCATGACAGGACGGCCGCAGGGGCCGCGGCGGCCAGATGAATGTTGGCGAGATTACCCACGCCGGTCTCGACCGACCCGTTGACGTTGCAGATGATTCCGGCGGCGCGCGCAACGGCGGCCACTTCCATGGCCCGATACAGGCCGCCCGGCTTGGTGGTGTAAATGGACACGATCTGCGCCGCCCGCTTCTCGATGATCTGGATAACGTCGTGCGCATTCCACGCACTTTCGTCGGCCATCACCGGCGTGTCGATCGCCCGCGCCACCAGGGCGAGCTGCTCGATGCCCATCACCGGCTGCTCAGCGTACTTCAAGCCGTAGGCTTCCATCGCACGGATGGTGCGGATGGCCAGCCCCGGCGTCGGATAGCCCTCGTTGCCGTCGACGCATAACTCGACGGCCGGGCCGACCGCGTTGCGGACCACGCGCACGATCTCGATGTCGCGCTTGGGGTCGACGCCGACCTTGATCTTGATGGTCCTGATTCCTTCGGACACCACCTTGGCCGCCTCGGCTTCCGCCTCGTCGATGGCGATCAGGCCGAGCGAGTGGGTGACGGCCACCTGTTTGCGCGCGCACCCGCCCAGCAGCGCGTGCACCGGGACGCCCAAGGCGCGGCCGGCGAGGTCGTAGGCGGCAAACTCGACGGCCGCCTTGGCATACGGATAGCCCTTGACCATGCTGTCCATGCGCGCGTGCAGGTCGACAAAGTTGCCCGGTTCCAGCCCGGCCACGGCGGGGGCGAGGTAGCGCTCGATGACCAGCGTGGCGATGGCCGGCGATTCACCGAAATAGCGGCCGAATTCGCCGCCCCAGTCCTTCAGCGCTGGCGCCTCGCCCCAGCCGATGCGGCCCTGATCGTCCGTCATCTTCACCAGCACGTAGCGGCCGATCGGCTCGGTGAGCCCGGTCCACTTGTGCTCGCGCCGAGTGGGAAGCTGGACCAGAATGGTTTCGATGCCGACGATTTTGCTCATGTGTTGTTTGCTCCCGAAGCCGCCTGCCGCACGCGCGTGGCCGAAGCGGCGAACGTCAATTGTGATCACATATTGTGATCTATTCAGGCGCGGCATGTCAAGCGAAGGGCAGTGCCGCGAAATGGGGACAGACCACGTTTTGTGTTTTTCGAATCTTGGGCTATTCTTAAACGTGGTCTGTCCCCTATTTCCGTCATGATCCTGACTGCGCTGATCGCGTTTTTCTCCCTCATCGGGCTGTTGTTCCTGGTGCGTGGCGTGCGCCAGTTTCGCCGCCGGCGCCTGATCGCCGGTGCGTTCAGCTGCGCGTCAGGACTCGTCCTGGTCCTGGCGGCGGCCTGCGCCGGATTGATCGGCTTTGGTCTGCAGGGCTATCAGCGCCTCACCTACGAACGGCCCGTGGCGGAGCTGCAATTTACGCAGACGGGGGAGCGTCAATTCAATGCGGTATTGAAGTACCCCTCCGGCAAAAGTGAGGAATTTGCGCTGCAAGGCGACGAGTGGCAGATCGATGCTCGGGTGCTCAGTTGGAACGCTTTTGTCAATGTCGTTGGCTTCGACGCGGCGTACCGGCTGGAGCGTCTAAGCGGCCGCTACAGCAAGATCGAAGATGAGCGCAGCGCGGTGCGCACGGTGTATGCGCTGAACCCGCCGGCGCAGATCGATCTGTGGGAAATCGCGCGCCGGTACCGGGAATGGGCGCCGTGGGTTGACGCGTTCTACGGCAGCGCTACCTATGTACCGATGGTGGACGGCGCGTAGTACGGCGTCAAGGTCACGCAGAGCGGCCTGCGGGCGAGGCCGCTGAACCAGGCTGCGCGAAAGGCCGTCGGCAACTGGGAATGACCAACACGTTAAACTAGCGAAATGCGCAAGACCGTATCCGCCTTCCTTTCCACGCACCTGTCACGCCAGTTCGAGTCGTCGCCTCTGCGGCACGCGCAGTTCCGGATGTTTTACTTCGGAACGATCGCCGCGGCGCTTGGGTACATGATGCAAACGACGATCGCGGCCTGGGTGATGGCGACGCTGACGCCATCGGTGCTGATGGTCGCGCTGGTGCAGACGGCCAGCACGGCGCCGTCGCTGATTGTCGGTCTGGTCGCGGGCACGATGGCCGACCTGGTGGACCGCCGCAAGCTCATTGTCATCAACATGATCGTCCTGACGGTGGCGACCCTGATCCTGGGTGCCGCGACGCTGGCCGACATGATCAGCCCGCCGGTGCTGCTGGTCCTGACGTTTGTCGTCGGCGCCAGTTTCACGTTTTACCTGCCGGCGCAATCGGCGAGCGTCAACGAGCTCGTGTCGCGCGAGGAACTGCCGCGCGCCATCGCACTGGGCGCCGTGGCCTACAACGTGGCGCGCGCGATCGGACCGGCGCTGGCCGGTGCCATCGCCGCCGCGCTTGGGTCTGGCAGCGCGCTGCTGGTCAGCGCTGCGTTCTTTGCCTTGATGATCGTGGCGGTGCGGAGCTGGAAGAGTCACGTGCGCCCGTTGCCCGGCGTGCCGGAAACCCTGTTTTCCGGTGTGATGAGCGGCGTCCGCTACATGCGGCACTCGGTGGCAATGCGCACGCTGATCATCCGCAGCCTGATGTTCACGATTTGCGCGAGCGCTCTCTGGGCCTTGCTGCCGGTCATTGCGCGCGATCAGTTGCACCTGGGTGCCGGCGGGTTCGGATCGCTGTTTGCGGGCTTCGGCGTGGGCGCCGTGGTCGGTGCGCTGGCGATACCGGGCCAGTTCAGGACCAAGTCGCTGAACAGCATTGTGACCTCGGGTGTCGTGCTGTGGGTGGTGGCGACGCTGCTGGTCGCGGCGACGGAATTCACCGCGCTCGCATTGCTGGGCACCGCCTGTGCCGGCATGGCGTGGGTGGCCGTCCACGCCAGCCTTTCGGCTGGGCTGCAGAGCACGGCGCCGGGCTGGGTGCGCGCGCGCGCAGTGGCCATTGGCCTGATTTCCGTGCAGGCCAGCATGGCCCTGGGGAGTGTGCTCTGGGGTGCGCTCGCATCGGGTCTCGGCACCCACATCGCGCTTGCGCTCTCCGCCGGCGTGTTGATCGTTCTGCACGCGTTCAATCGCGGCGTGCAGGTGCGGATGGGCAACGAGGCCGACGTGACGCCCGGAACGCAACTGCCGACGCTGACGTTTGCCGATGAACCGGAGCCCGACGACGGTCCAGTCCTGATTCAGATCGAGTATCGGGTCGAACGGGAGCATCGCGCGGAGTTTCTGCGCGTCATTCAGAAGATCGAACCCACGCGCCGGCGCAACGGCGCCACGAGTTGGCGCGTGTTTCGCGATCTGGCGGAAGAGGGGCGTTTCGTCGAACGCTATGTTCTTGCCTCGTGGGGGGAGTACGTCCGCCTGCGCAACCGGATGACCGTGGCCGACCGGAAGTTCCAGGAGCATGTCGAGGCGCATCAGAAGCCCGGCGTGCCGATTCGGGTCTCGCGCCTGATCGGGATCAACCCCCGGGATGCGCTGGTGGCGGAGGCCGGCACGAGCCAGATCTAGCAGACTGCTAGAACGCCTCATCCCACGGCAACGACAGCCGGATCGCTGAGGTGATCAGACCCACCATGCTGTAGGTCTGCACAAAGTTGCCCCAGGGTTCGCCGGTCGCCGGATCGAGATGCTCGGAGAGCAGCCCGTGCTGGTTGCGGCGGGCGAGCAGCTTTTCGAACAGCGCCCGTGCCTCGTCGCGGCGGCCAAGCGCGGAGAGGGCGTTGACGTACCAGAACGTGCACACGACGAACGCGTTCTCCGGTTGACCGAAGTCGTCGGTTTCCACATAGCGAAAAATGAAGTCGCCGCGCATCAGTTCCGACTCGATCGCGGCGACGGTGCTGGCAAAGCGCGGATCGTCGGCCTTGATGAAGCCGATATCGGCAAGCAGCAGCAGGCTGGCGTCCAGCGCGTCGCTGTCGACGGCGCCGACAAAGCTGTTGCGCGCGGCGCTCCAGCAGTGCTCGAGGATGAAGGCGCGGATACGCTCGGCATCGCCGCGCCACGCGCGTTCGCGTTCGGCGAGGCCCAGGCGGGCGGCGATCCGCGCGAGGCGATCGCACGCGGCCCAGCACATCACGCCCGGAAATGTGTGCACGCGCAGCCGTTCGCGCAGTTCCCAGATGCCTGCATCGGGGCGGTCGAAGACTGCGAGGGCGTGGCGGCCGAGCACTTCGAGGCGCTCGAACAGCGCGTGATCGCCGCGCTTGGTCAGCCGCTCGTCAAAGAAGACATGCGTTGCGGCCAGGATCGCCGAGCCGTACACGTCGTGCTGTACCTGGGTGTAGGCCTGGTTGCCGACCCGGACCGGTCCCATCGTGCGATAGCCCGGCAGCGATGGAACGATAGTCTCGCTGAGCTGCAGGCCGCCGTTGATCCGATACACAGGCTGCAGCAAATGCCGATCCGCACCCGCCGCAATGTTGATGATATAGCCGAGGTAGCGCTCCATGGTGTCGGTGGCGCCCAGCCGGTTCAAGGCATCGACGACAAAGTATGCGTCGCGCAACCAGCAAAAACGGTAATCCCAGTTGCGGCTGGACCCCGCGGCCTCGGGTATCGATGTGGTCATCGCCGCGATGATGGCGCCGGTGTCGTCATAGGCATTCAGCTGCAACGTGATGGCGGCGCGGATCACCGCGCCCTGCCATTCAAACGGAATCGCCAGGCGGCGCACCCAATCGCGCCAGTAGCTTTCGGTTTCCTCGATGGAACGGCGGCCGATTTCGGCGACAGCGGTGGCCGGCGTCTCGTCCGGTCCCAGCACCAGCGTGATCGCATCGTCGAGGAACACGGGCCGCTCCTCGATCAGCGCCGTCAACGAGGCGTCGGTGGTCAGCCGCAGCGTCAACTCCGGCATCACGTACCGGATATGGTTGCTGCCGAGCGTGACCAGCGGCCGTTCGGTGCCGTAGCCGAATGCCGGGCGCAGCCGGACCACGATGCGCGGGCTGCCCGTAATGCGCTTTACATGCCGGACCAGCATCACCGGGTGGAACAGCCGCCCATGCTGCACAAAGCGCGGCACGCAATCGGTGATCTCGATCGCGCCGCCGGCGTCGTCGAAGAGCCGCGTGACCAGCACCGCGGTGTTGGTTACGTAGTGCTGTTCGGTGCGCGTCATGCCGACCAGCTCGATCGCGTAGATGCCGCGCTCTTCGCCCGGCGCCGGATCATCGAGCAATGCGCAGAACGTCGCGTCGCCATCGAAGCGGGGAAAGCAGCCCCAGACGATGGCGCCGACCGGGTCGACGAGGAGGCCGATCGCGCCATTGCCGATCAACGCCAGATCGAGATCGCGCTTCATGTGTTCGCTCCCGGGATCGATGGTTGCCGCAGCAGCGCAGCCAGCCAGCGCCGCACCGCGTTGACGTCGCGCAACCGGAATTGGGCGTGCGTCAGACCTGGCCCGACCTTGACCGCCCAGCCGCCCAGCAGGGCGACTGCGGCGAAGCCGAATTCGTCGGTTTGATCATCGCCGACAAACACCGGCAGGCGCCCCGCAAACGTCGGTTCCGCCATGTAGTCGAGTATCGCCGCGCCCTTATCGCGGCCAGCCGGCTTGATTTCGACGATGCCTTTGCCCGGCTGCAGCCGCCATTCGGCGCCGGCCGCGCCCGCCGTCGCGATCAGCGTGTGCACCGTCCGGTGCACATAGGAGGCCAGGCCCGGCGCCTGCCGGTAATGCAGCGCCAAGGTCGCACCCTTGTCCTCGAGCCATAAGCCGTCGTGGCGCTCCACCAGGTGCGCCATTTTGCCGCGCAGCCAGCCATAGCCCGGCGGTCCCTCACGGTGCATGTGCAGCACGCCATCGGCACCGCGCCGTTCCAAACCGTGCTGACCGGCAACGGGCAGGCCGACACCGGGAAATAATTTGTCGGCGTCGGCAATGGTGCGGCCGGTGATCAGCGCGGTGG
>PLYG01000032.1 GCA_003153335.1 Betaproteobacteria bacterium
AGGATATCGTCATCCCTGACGGTAAGGGGCAGACTCGCCAGAAAGGTACGCTGCTTGTCGCCAAGCTGTGCCTGCGTCCAGGTGATTGCGGCCTGTGCATTGGAATTCTGAGTATCGACTCCGCGGCCGATCGCGGCGGCATCATGGTTGCCGAGCACGACAACTGCCCCATCGACGGCGTACTGTTCGATCAGGTCGAGCACGGCCACCGNNCTGGAGGAGGCATGCGCTTATTGCCTCCAGGTTGCTGTGAACGTCCGCGAACAGGGCCAACTTCAACTCCATTGGGATCGCACACCTAAAGCGAGAGCATCTGCCAAAATTGCGTCCTGCGGCAAGCGCCATTTCAGTAGCAAGGCGCGCAAAGCCGAGATGCGCGCCATGGCCCGGATAACCCGGGCGAAGAAGTTTCTACTCTTTTTTTGCAATGCGGCTTCGTGGAACTAAGGATTGAGCAACCGCTAATNNTGGAAGAGTTCGAAGCGGCTTTCTGGATGCAGTATCCGAGGCCGCGCACCGTGACGATCTTCACCCCGCCCGCCTCGAGTTTCCTGCGCAGGCGGTGCACGTAGACCTCGATCGCATTGGCGCTGACTTCCTCGCCCCACTCGCATAGGTGGTCGACGAGCTGCGCCTTATTCACCACGCGTCCTGCGCGTTGCAATAGCATCTCGAGCAGCGCCACCTCCCGCGCCGAGAGATCCAGCGTGACGCCATTGATCTGGGCCACCTTGCCGGCTTGGTCGTAGCTGAGTTGCGCATGTATGAGGATCGCCGATGTGCCGCCGTGGCTGCGGCGCGTCAGCGCACGCACCCGGGCTTCGAGTTCCTCGAACGCATAGGGTTTGGTCAGATAGTCGTCGGCNNAGCAGATCGAACTCGCCGGTGGTGACGGCACTGTCGGCCTCCACGCCATTCTTGACCCAATCCACCGCGTGGCCGGCCCGACGCAACGAGCGCGTCAAGCCATCGGCCAAGATGGCATCGTCCTCGGCGAGGAGTATTCTCATGCCACTCCCTCCTTGTGCGGCCGGTCGTGTGGTCCAACCGTATTGGACCCTGAGTGTAGCAAACCGCCTCCGCGTTTGCGAGTGCACAAACAAAAAGCCCCGCCGAAGCGGGGCTTTTCGAACGCCGCATTGGCCGGGATTACATATCCATGCCGCCCATCCCGCCTATGCCGCCGTGCATGCCGCCGCCACCGCTCGCGGGTTGCATGCAGCGCGTCTTCAACTCGCGCATTTTTCTCCTTGATCTCGACTTCGGTCGCGGCGCCGACCTTGATCACCGCAATACCGCCGGCCAGCTTGGCCACGCGCTCCTGCAGCTCTTCCTTGTCGTAGTCGCTGGTCGCCTCTTCGATCTGGATGCGGATATTCTTGATCCGCGCCTCGATCGCCTTGGGGGCGCCGGCGCCGTCGATGAGGATGGTGTTCTCTTTCTGCACTGCGATGCGCTTCGCCTGGCCCAGATCCTTCCGCGTGGTATTCTCCAGTGTCAGTCCCCGCAGCGGCGGCCGCGGAATTCCAGGCCCTTGTCAAGGCCGGGACCCCGCGCTATTGTGGCGCCAAGGGGCGACTCAGTGACCGGGCATGGCCGGTCTCCTACTGTTCGCTCAACGCCAGGTGGATGGCTACGAGGCATTTCATGGATTCGGGAACCAGGCTCGCCAAGACTGACAAGGGCCGAGAGGAAATTGAACTGCGGCGCTACAAACTGGCCAGCAAGTTGCGCACCTTGTTGATTTTTGTCGATGGTACGCGCTCCATTGATGACCTCACCAATGATGGGAAGAAACTCGGCGCACCCGACGACGCCTTAATCCTGCTCATGCAGGAAGGATTTGTCGTACCGGTGACTGGCGCTGCCGCGGGCATCACTGAATCCGCCGCCGGAGCGGCGGATGACGGCGCGGCCCCAACCGTGGATGAGTTCAAGCGCTTTCGCGCGGCCCAGAAATTCATGAACGATACTGCGGTGGACAACATGAGTGGACTGAAAAAGTTCACGTTTACGCTGAAGCTCGAACGCTGTTCAGTGCGGCACGACCTGGCGGACCTGGTCGACGACTATGAGCAAAAATTGACCAAGGCGATCGGCAACGATGCCACCGCCGTGTTGGTCGCGAGATTGAGAGTTCTGCTGAGCTGAACGGGGCGAAACGCGGGCGTGGCAATTATCGCATCGCGTTCTGCGCGAGTGACACTGCCGGGGCTACGTTACTCAGGCTGGGTGTTTTCAAAGGACGGGCGCTGCGACAGCTTTTGCAGCAGACGCGCGAGATTCGGCGCGCTGTCGCGCCAGGCGAACTCGGGGTGGCGGAAGTCGAGATAGGCAAGCGCGACCCCGGTCGCGATGTCGGCCAGCGAATATGCTTCGCCATTGCACCAGGTCCTGTCGCCCAGATCCCGGGCCATGGTTTCGACCGCCGCCCGCATTCTTCCCAGTTGCCGTTCGATGTTGGCAGGGTTTTGCTGGCGCTTGGGGCGCCTGGCCTCCATTCGCGCGCCGATCGCGGCGTCCAGCAGGCCATCGCCCAGCGCTTCCCAGCGCTTGACCAGAATGCGCTGCCGCGTCGGTTCCGGAATCAGCCGGCTCACCGGGCTGACCAGATCGATGTATTCGACGATCACCCGCGAATCGAAAAGAGTGGTCCCATCCTCGAGCACCAGCACCGGTACTTTCCCCAGCGGACTGTGGTCGCTCACGATGTTGCCCGGCTCCCATGGATCCTGTTCCACCAGCGTGTACTCGATCTTTTTTTCCGCGAACGCGACGCGAACCTTGCGCGCGAACGGACTGTTTTTTGAGGCAAGAAGTTTCATTGCAATCCCGCGAATCGATGGCTGATTATATCAGCGCACTGTCTGCGCACTCCACTGACTCAGCGCGGCGGCTTGCGGTCACTCTGCCTGGGCATGCTTTTTTCCCGGGTGGCGCGGGCGCTGGCCGCAGCCACGGCTCCGGGACGCGGTCTTCGCCAGGGCAGGATCGAGACACACGGCATCTGCGCAGATTGGTGAGCCACTATCGGTGCGGCGCCGGATCGGCCGCGTTTTGCGTGTGTTAAAGTTCGGTTTCTACAAGCCATTGCGGCCGGCCATCATGGCCGCCTTGTTCGCAAGGCTTCCACCGCGCAAGCGAAACGCATGAACACGGAGCCGGATCCTCTCCTCTGCCTGTCACCCCTCGACGGCCGTTATCGGGCCAAAGTCGCTGCATTGCGCGAGCATTTCAGCGAGTTTGCCCTATTGCGCTGCCGTGTCCGGGTGGAAATCGGCTGGCTGATCGCGCTTGCCGATGAGCCGGCGATCCGCGAAGTACCGCCATTTTCGGCCGCGGCACACGGGGCACTGCAACAGACCACCGAACAGTTCTCCGTCACCGACGCCGCCGCGATCAAGGCCATCGAGTCCAGGACCAATCACGACGTCAAGGCGGTCGAGTACTGGCTCAAAGAGCGTTTTATCGATCAGCCCGAAATCGCCAAGGTTGCCGAGTTCATTCACTTCGCCTGTACGTCGGAAGATATCAACAATCTTTCGCATGGGCTGATGCTGGAGGGCGCGCGTAAGGCGGTCCTGCTTCCGGCGCTCGAGAACATCGCCCGAACTCTGCGCGCGCTCGCGCATGCCCATGCGGCGTTGCCCATGCTCTCGCGCACCCACGGGCAGGCGGCGACGCCGACGACGCTGGGCAAGGAACTGGCCAATGTCGTCGCGCGCCTGGACCGCCAGATCGGCGCGATCGCCGACCAGCCGCTGCTCGGCAAAATCAACGGCGCAGTGGGCAATTTCAATGCGCATCTGGCCGCGTATCCCGAAGTCGACTGGGAGGGGCTTGCGCGCCGGCTGGTCGAGTCATTCGGGCTGGAATTCAATGCGCACACCACGCAGATCGAGCCGCATGACGCAATGGCCGAGCTCTTCGACGCCTTCATGCGCGCGAACACTGTGCTGCTCGACCTGGATCGCGATGTGTGGGGTTATATTTCGCTGGGCTACTTCAAGCAAAAGCTGAAGGAGGGCGAGGTCGGCTCCTCGACCATGCCGCACAAGGTCAATCCGATTGACTTCGAAAATTCGGAAGGCAATCTGGGCCTGGCCAATGCGATCCTGCAGCATCTCGCAGCCAAGCTGCCCATTTCGCGCTGGCAGCGCGATCTGACCGATTCCACTGTGTTACGCAACATGGGTGTCGCGCTGGGGTACAGCCTGCTGGGCTACGTGTCGTGCGCGCAGGGGCTGGGGAAGCTCGAAGTCAATGCGCAGCGCCTCGCCGACGATCTGGACGCGAACTGGGAAGTCCTGGCAGAGCCGATCCAGACCGTCATGCGCCGCTACGGGGTCGAGAATCCCTACGAGCAGTTGAAAGCGCTGACGCGCGGCAAAAAGGGGATCACGCAGGCGTCGCTGCATGCGTTCATCGACGGGCTCGCGATTCCGGGCGCGGTCAAGACGCGGCTGAAGGCCCTCACTCCCGCCACCTACCTGGGCAAGGCCGAAGAACTCGCGAAGCGGGTATAACGCCCTGCCGGGATTCCCGAGGAAATTTCCTTCGAAGCAAAAATCACCGGATCGCGGCGTCAGCGCCTTTTGCCTTGGCTCGTTCCCGCAGATACTGAATCACCATCGGCAGTACGGACACAACGATGATCACGACCACGACCCAGTGGAAATTGTTCTTCACCCACGGGATATTGCCGAACAAGTGACCGGCATAGGTCACCGAAGCGATCCAGAGGATGCCGCCGGCCACGTTGTAGCAAAGAAAGTGCGAGTAGGTCATCTGTCCCACGCCTGCCAGAAACGGGATGAAGGTCCGCACAATGGGAACGAAGCGGCCGATCACGATGGCGAACGCGCCATGCTTTTCGAAAAAGTCGTGCGTGCGCTGCAAATGCGAGCGTTTGATCAGCCGCCATATGCCTTGGGTTCCCGCGTGCGAAAATACCTTGGGGCCGACGTAATGTCCGGTTGCAAAGTTCACCGAGTCGCCGAGTATTGCCGCTAGCGCGAGCACCAGGACGAGGACGTGCACGTTCAGGCCGCTGGAGGCACTCACCGTGCCGGCAATGAACAGGATGGAGTCGCCCGGCAGGAACGGGAAGATGACCAGTCCCGTCTCGGCGAAGATGATCAGGAAAAGGATGACGAAAATCCAGTTCCCGTATTGCGCGATGATCAGCGGCAGCGAGCTGTCGAGCGAGAAAATCGAGTAAACAAGCGTCGTGATCATCGGTGGGGGCACCAGCGAGGGCGCGGGCAGAGCGCGCACCGGCAATCGAAAAACGCCGCGCGCATCGGTGCAGTCCGCATCACCGGCACCGCGGGATCAGGTCATCACCTTGTCGACGTTGGTCTTTTTTTCCGGCTTGACCAGATTCTCGCGCGACACGCCCAGCCACATCACCAATGCGGCCATCACCAGCGCCGACGAGTAGATACCGAACACAATGCCGATCGCCAGGGCTTGCGCGAAGTAATGCAGCGTCTCGCCGCCGAAGAACAGGATCGACAACACCATGATCAACGTACAACCGTGGGTGATGATAGTGCGCGAAAGCGTGGTGGTAATCGCATTGTTGATCACCTCGGGCACCGGCGCACGCCGGAACCGGGGAGAGCGGAAGTTTTCGCGGATCCGGTCGGCGATAACCACCGACTCGTTGACCGAATAGCCCAGCACCGCAAGGACTGCCGCCAGCACCGAGAGCGAGAATTCCCACTGGAAGAATGCGAAAAAGCCGAGGATGATCACCACGTCGTGCAGGTTGGCGATGACGGTCGACACGGCGAACCGCCATTCGAAGCGGGCCGCGAGATAGATCACAATACCCACGATCACGATCAGCAGCGCCAGCGCGCCGCTTTCGGCCAGTTCCTTGCCGACTTGTGCGCCGACCGATTCCACGCGTTGCCGCTTGATTTCATCGGCGCCCGTGCCGCAGACGTCACGGCCGGCGTTCATCGGCTTGCCTTGGCAGACTGCCTTAAAGGTGACTTCCCCCACTTCGGCGGTCTTCACCTCGGCCTTGACCGGCAGGCGCACCAGCAGGTCGGTGGCGCTGCCGAAGCTTTGCACCGAAGCTTCACCCAGGTTGAGCGAGTCGACTTGGGTGCGGATTTTCGCGATGTCAGGCGCGCTGGCATACTTCAGCTCGATCACCGTGCCACCGGTGAATTCGATGTTGAAGTGCAGGCCGTTGATGACCAGAAAGACGACCGCCAGCAAGAACATGATCGCGGAGACCACGTTGAACTGCAGGGCATGCGACATGAACGGGATGTCGTGCCGGATCCGGAAAAATTCCATAACAGCTCCTTGATCGGGGTGCGGGTGGTGGCGGGCGCGTTACTTGGCCGGTGACGCAGCAGGACGCCACACCTGCCCGATTGAAATCTTTTCCAGGCGTTTTTTGCCCCCGTAGATCAGGTTGACTATGCCGCGCGAGACGAAGACCGCGCTGAACATCGAGGTGAGAATGCCCAGGCAGTGCACGACGGCAAAGCCGCGGATCGGCCCCGAGCCGAACAGCAATAGAGAGATACCCGCGATCAGCGTCGTGACATTGGAGTCGAGAATCGTCCCCCAGGCACGGGCATAGCCTTCGGAAATCGCTTCCTGCGGCTTGGTCCCCTTGCGCAATTCCTCGCGTATGCGTTCGTTGATCAGCACGTTGGCGTCNNGTCGCCTGCAGCATCGACAGCAGCGCCACCAGCAGCATCAGGTTGATCGCCAGCGACAATGTCGACACCACGCCCATCAACTGGTAATAGAAACAGATGAACAGCGCCAGCACGAGGAAACCGTACATCGTCGAGTTGAAGCCCTTGGTGATGTTGTCTTTGCCCAGGCTGGGGCCGACGGTGCGTTCCTCGATGATTTCCATCGGTGCGGCAAGAGCGCCGGCGCGCATCAGCAACGCCAGGTCGTTGGTCTCGCGCGTGGTGAACNNTCGCGGATTTTCGGGGCGATGAGCAATTCGGTCTTGCCCTTTTCGGTGAGCAGGATCGCCATGCCCTTGTTGATGTTCTCCCGGGTGATGTCGCGCAGCATGCGCGCGCCCTGGCCGTCGACATTCACGCTGACGATCGGCTCATTGGTGCGGGAATCGAAGCTCGACTGCGCGTCGGTGATGCGATCGCCTTGCAGCACGACCTGGCGGCGCACCAGCACCGGCTGCCCGGTGCGCTCGGCAAACAGATCGCTGCCGAACGGCACATTGCCGCCGCTTGCGGCCTCCAGCGCGCCCGGATCTTCGTTGACCATCCGGATTTCCAGCGTCGCCGTCCGGCCCAGAATGTCCTTGGCGCGCGCCGTATCCTGCACCCCGGGCAATTGCACGACCACGCGGTCGATGCCCTGCTGCTGGATGATGGGTTCGGCCACGCCCAGTTCATTGACGCGGTTGCGCAGGATGGTGATGTTCTGCAGCACGGCGCCGGATTGGATGCGTCGCTGCGACTCCTGCTTGACGCTTGCGACCAGGCGCAATTCGCCCGGCGCTTCGGTGTTTTTCAGAACCAGATCGATATTGAACGAGGACGTCACGATTTCATTTTCCGCGCGCTTCCTTTCGGCATCGTCGCGGAACTTGATGACTACATCCTGGCCCTCGCGGCCCACGCCGGCGTACTGGATCTTCTTGTCGCGCAACAGCGTGCGCAGATCCGCGACATACCGCTCGGCCGCCTTGTCGAGCGCGGCNNCCGCCGCGCAAATCCAGGCCCAGGTACATCGGCAGTGCGCCGAGCGAGGTCAGCCACTGCGGAGAATTGGAAATCAGGTTGAGCGCCACGATGTAGGTGGCCGTCTTCGGATCGGGGTTGAGGCGTTTGGTGATGGTGTCCTTACCCTTTATCTGGGCGTCGGGATCTTCGAAGCGAACCTTTATCCCCGTGGCGTCGAGCGAGATGTCGCGATGCGGAACGTTCTCGGCCTTCAGCGCCTCATCGATGATCTTCACCGTTCCTTGGTCGATGCGCACATTCGACTTGTTGGTCGACACCTGCACCGCGGGGACCTCGGGGAAAAAATTCGGCGTCATGTACAGGCCGGCCACGACCAGCAAGAAGACGATAAGCAGGTACTTCCACATCGGATAGCGATTCATGGGTCAGGCCGTGAAGAGTGGAGAGCGGGGGGCGAACAAGGCCGAAGCGGCGTGGCGCGCGGTCGCGCACGCCCCTCGGCCCGTGCGTCCTACAGGGATTTCAGAGTGCCCTTGGGCAGCAGCAGTTGCACGGCGGAGCGCTGGACCTTGAGTTCAACGTTGTCCGCGACTTCCAGATCCAGATAATTATCCGACAATTTCTTGACCTTGCCGGCAATACCGCCGGAGATCACGATTTCGTCCCCGACTTGCAGCGCGGAGAGCATGGCGCGCGTTTCCTTGGCGCGTTTTTGCTGCGGGCGGATCAGGAAAAAATAGAACGCGATGAAGATTGCAATCATGGGCAAAAACGTCATGATCGGGTTGCCGTCGGCGAGCCCGCCGGCTTGGGCGTATGCGTTGCTGATGAACATGTTCCTGATCTCCTCGATGGTTCGGCACGGCCCGGTCGGGGCGGCCTGGGAATGGTCTTGGTAACGGCTGCCCGAACAGTGGGGGCGAACGCTTGAAAGCCAACCAGCTATTCTAGCACGACGGCGCGATCCTGTTGAAATTGCTGGAGAAATTCGGCAAAAGTCGCGGTTTCGATGGCCCGGCGGATGCCCGCCATCAAGTCCAGGTAGTAGTAGAGGTTGTGCACGGTGTTGAGCCGCGCGCCCAGGATTTCGTTGATCCGCTGCAAGTGATGCAGGTAGGCGCGCGTGAAGTGCCGGCAAGTGTAGCAGCCGCAGGACTCGTCCAGGGGCCGCGTGTCCTCGCGATGCTGGGCATTGCGGATCTTGATGTCGCCGAAGCGGGTGAACAGCCAGCCATTGCGCGCGTTGCGCGTGGGCAGCACGCAATCGAACATGTCGACCCCGGCCGCGACCGCCTCGACCAGGTCCTCCGGCGTGCCCACGCCCATCAGGTAGCGCGGCTTGTCCGCGGGNNGCTCGAGTGTGCGCTGCATGGCGGCCTTGGGTTCGCCCACCGAGAGCCCGCCCATCGCATAACCATCGAAGCCGATTGCCTCCAGTCCCGCGCGGGACTCGTTGCGCAAATCATCAAACATGCTGCCTTGCACAATGCCGAACAAGGCGTTGGGATTCTCCAGCCGGTCGAACTCGTCGCGCGAGCGCCGCGCCCAGCGCAGCGACATCCGCATCGACCGCGCGGCTTCATCGTGCGTCGCCGGATAAGGCGTGCAATCATCGAAGATCATCCCAATATCGGAGTTCAGCACGCGTTGAATTTGCATCGAGATCTCGGGCGTCAGGAACATCTTGTCGCCATTGACGGGAGAAGCGAACCGGACGCCCTCTTCGGCGATCTTGGCGCCGGCGCCCAGGCTGAACACCTGAAAGCCGCCGGAATCGGTGAGCAGCGGCCGCTTCCAGCCCATGAACCGGTGCAGTCCTTCGTGTTTCGCTATGACGTCCAGGCCGGGCCGCAGCCACAGATGGAAGGTGTTGCCGAGCACGATTTCGGCGCCCAGCGTTTCGAGCTCGTTCGGCGCCATCGCCTTGACCGTGCCGTAGGTCCCGACCGGCATGAACACCGGCGTCTGCACGGCGCCATGATTGAGCGAGAGTGTGCCGCGGCGCGCGAGGCCATCGGTGTGAGAGACGGAGAATTGCATCGTGCCTGTCGAAAAAAGTCAGCCGCGCAGAATGACAGCGATTCCGGAATTCCGCAAGTGCGCCTACAATGCTCGCACCCTTGCAGCCCCAACATCGATGATCAACGAACTCGCCTCGGCCTTTGTTTTGCTGCTGCTGGTCGTGGACCCGTTCGGCAACATGCCGATCGTCAATTCGCTGATGGGCGGTGTCGAGCCCGAACGCCGCCGCCGCGTCATCCTGCGCGAATGCCTGATCGCCTATCTGGTGTTGCTCGCATTCATGTTTGGCGGGCAGGCCTTCCTTGCATTGTTGCGTTTGTCGGAACTCGCGCTGTCGATCGCCGGCGGGGTCATCCTGTTCCTGATTGCGCTACGCATGGTGTTTCACGCGCCTGAACATGTGTTCGGGGAGCCAACGCAGGGTGAGCCGTTTATCGTGCCGGTGGCGATTCCGTTCATCGCCGGCCCGTCGGCGCTGGCCACGGTAATGCTGCTGGTGTCGCGCGAACCGCAAAAGGTCTGGCTGTGGGTCGCCGCGCTGACGCTGACCATGATCGTCACGGCCATTGTCCTGGCCGCGGGGGAGGCGATCCAGAAAAAGATAGGACAGCGCGCGGTCGAGGCGATTCAGCGCCTGATGGGCCTGATCCTGACAGCGATTGCCGTGGAAATGCTACTGAACGGCATCCGCCAGTTCCAGGCCCAGTGATTGACAGCCTGTTAACGCTCCAGCAGCATCGCGTCGCCATAGCTGAAAAAACGGTAACGTTCGGCGATGGCGTGCGCATATGCGGCGCGAATCTTGGCGTAACCCGCGAACGCCGACACCAGCATCAGTAACGTGGACTTCGGCAAGTGGAAGTTGGTGAGCAGCCGGTCGACGACGCGGAACTCAAAACCCGGCGTGATGAACAACTGCGTCTCCTGCGGACCGGCCCGTAACGTGCCATTGACCGCCGCGGACTCCAATGCACGCAGTGTGGTGGTGCCCACCGCGACCACGCGGCCGCCACGTTCCCGCGCGCGCATGATGGCGGCCACTGTTGCGGCCGGCAGATCGAACCATTCGCGATGCATTCGATGCTCCGCCAAATCCTCGGTCTGCACCGGCAGGAATGTCCCGGCGCCCACATGCAGCGTCACAACTGCCGAAGCCATCCCGTGCTCGGCCAGCGCGGCTAGCATCGGTTGGTCGAAATGCAGGCCCGCAGTCGGCGCCGCCACCGCGCCCGGCGCTCTGGCATACACGGTCTGATAGCGCGCCGCGTCGTCGTCGGTCGCGGGCCGTGCGATGTAAGGCGGCAGCGGGATTTCGCCGTGACGCTCCAGCAAGTCGTCCAGCGTCGCGTCGCCGTCCAGGCGGACGTGAAAAAAGCGATCGTCGCGTCCGATCACGATGAGGCGGAACGATCCGACAGCCACCGCGCTGCCGACCTGCGCCGCGTGGCTCGCCCGCATTTGCGCCAGCGCTTCGCGCGGACCTAACACGCGCTCGATCAGGACCTCGATTTTTCCGCCTGACTCCTTGCGGCCATGAAGGCGCGCCCGAATCACCCGGGTGTCGTTGAACACCAGCAAATCCCGCGGATCCAGCAACGACGGCAGGTCGCGAAACATGCGATCCGCGAATTGGCCGTGGTGTACAACCAGCAAGCGGCTCGCGCTGCGCTCCGCGATGGGTGTCTGGGCGATCAGTTCGGGCGGCAGCGCGAAATCGAAATCGGACAACCGATAGTCGGGAACGTTGTCCATGGCGTTGTCCATGGCCTTGAGGCGAATGGGGAAATCGATGATAATAGCGCACAGCCGCGGTTGACTGCGGCTGTTTTTTTGTTCGCGATGGCCTTAAAGCCATTGTGGACGTCATCTGGGCCGGGATGGCGGAATTGGTAGACGCGCTGGACTCAAAATCCAGTGTTGGCAACAACGTGAGGGTTCGAGTCCCTTTCCCGGCACCAAACCAGCAATCCCGCAGTGTCCAGGAAAGTCCAAAGTCTTCGCCAGGGCCCTGCGCAGGAATGGGTTCGAATTCTCTCTGGAACCCCCCCGCTTTCATCGACGTGTTCGCCCGTGGGTTTCAGGCGATTTCCGGGGTTGCGGCCGGCTCCACGGTTTCGCGATATTTTTTTGCGCTATAAATCGCCCCATTCGGATTTGCTCCGGGAGATCCATGGCGACCGAGCTCTTGGGACCGCCAGTCCGAAGCGTGGTATCGACAGGACCGATGGATTTGATGTATATGTAGTCTTTGTCACGCTCGGAGAGCACCATGAATAAAGATCACGACGTCCCGACGTACACACCGATCATTCATCTGCGGAGCGGTGGCGCAGTACGCTTGCCGGGCGGCTTGACTCATGATCAGGCACAGGCGGCTGGCAGAAGGGAAGCGGCAGAAATGGTCGACGTGGAATACATCGCGGTGAAGCGGGACGGTCATCTCTGAAGTACGAGGAGCATCGACGCCAGGGCGCGCTTGACCAGGATTTCTGAAGAGGAAATACCGGCAAAGGCTCGGGCAACGTAACGGACAGGTCGCACGGCTCGGCCGGTAGCCAGCCGACCGCTACTTGCCGTGATGCTGATGCGCGTGCGGATTCAGCTCGTCGTCGGTCGGCGAGTGCCGCCGGACTTCGGCATTGATGTAGAGCTTCTGCTGCGTTCCGTCGGTCGAACGGACGATCAGGGTGACCGGCACATGCTCGCCGGGCTTGAGGCGGCGCACGAGTCCACTCATCGCAACACGAACGTCGTCCGGCTTTATTTCCACAAGGACATTGGCGGGCAATGCCAACTCGGCCAACGCGCGCCTCCCGCCCGGCGCGCGGATCGCAACCGTCCTTGCGGCAAACGAGTCGACTCCGATCAGCGTTGCATTGTCGGAACTTTTCAGTTTCATGAATACTTCGGCGGAGCGGCCATCGGCCGCAGCGCGAACCCAGGGCTCGTTGATCGATAGAATCGCGTGGGCGCCCGCGGAGGCCACAGCCATCGCAACGGCCACGCTTGCGACTACGAATCGGGATCCTGTCTTCACGGTTTTCGCACTATCCATGCTGCCCGGGCAAGACTATCTGCACCGCGTTACCGGAATGTACCAGAGCCGATGCCGTCGCGGGCGAACGGGCGGCTGCGCGCGAAGGCGGCTAGGGCGACGGAGGCTGGAAGCGACGAATCGAAAACGGCGCTATGGGCAGCGCCGTCTGGCCCGCGGTGATCAGATCGGCAGTGATGCGGCCGACGATGGGGCCCAGCTCGAACCCATGCGCGGAAAAGCCGAAGGCGTGAAATACATTCGGTGCGGTCGAGCTCGGCCCGATCACCGGAATTTCGTCCGGCATCCGCGCCTCGATTCCTGCCCAGCCGCGATGAATCACCGCGCCGCGCATCACCGGAAACAGATCGTGCACAGTGCGCGCCGACGCGGCGAGTTCGCGAAAATCCAGCTCGGTCGTCTCAAAGTTGCGCTCGACGCGGGCGAGCCGGCCACCGCCGATCAGCACCGTACCCTCCGCCGTTTGCTTGAACGACAGCGGCCTGCCCGTCCCCAGCACGACGGGTTCGAGAAAGCGCGGCATGCGCCCCGTGACCAGCATCATCGGCCCGATCACCTCGAGCGGGACCGCCTCGCCCAGCATCGTGCAGATTGCGTCGGCCCAGGCGCCTGCGCAGTTAACCAGCACGCCGCCGCTCACCGTGCCCGCGCTGGTGTCGACGGCCCAGGCGTCACCCTCGCGGCGGATGCCCCGCACCCGCGTACCTTCGATAAATCGCTGCCCCATCGCCTCCGCCTTGCGTCGAAACGCCAAAGTCGTCCGGTACGGCAGCGCCGCACCGTCGCGCTCGGCAATCAACCCGCCGACGCAGTGCCGGGCCAGCGCCGGGACGCGCGCATACAACTCGTCCGCATCGATCCAGCGCTCGTGCGTATAGCCCAGGGACTTGAGCCGCTGCTCACGTTGCTGCAATGACGCCGCGTCCGCCTCGTTTTCAGCCACGCGTATTTGCCCGAACGCTTCGAATCCGCAGTCGTCGTCGACCAGGTCGCCGATGCGATGCCACAACTCCAGCGCGACCAGAGCGAGCGGAATTTCCGCTTCGTGGCGCGACAGCGTACGGACACCGCCGGCATTGACGCCGGAAGCATGGCGGCCGACGTAGTTCTTTTCGACCACGATCGCCTGAACTCCGGCGCGCGCCAGATGCAACGCAGCCGAGCAACCGTGCAACCCGCCACCGATGATGATGACATCAGCCGTTCCTGCATTCACCGATTGATGCGCACCACGGCGGCGACCGACGAATCGGTCTGGGGCAGCGCAGCGAGTTCGCCCAGCGTAATCGGCTTGATCGGAAAGCGCAGCCGGTAGTACCCCGTCTCCGCCGGCGACACGCCGCGTTCCTTCGCGATCAGCTCGGTCACGGTGAGACCGCACATGCGCCCCTGGCAAGGCCCCATTCCGCAACGCAGGAAACTCTTCATCTGGTTGGGTCCGGTGCAGCCCAGCTTGACCGTGTCCGTGATCTGTCTTGCGGTGATTTCCTCGCAGCGGCACACGACGGTATCGTCGCCGGGAATCCGGAATTGCGGGGCCGGAAGATACAGGGCATCGACGAACTTGCGGC
>PLYG01000080.1 GCA_003153335.1 Betaproteobacteria bacterium
ACACCCTGTTGGCGCAGCGGCTGACGCCGCAATCGCTGGGGGCGCTGGTGGCGCTCTACGAGCACAGCGTCTTTACCCAGGGCGTCATCTGGGCCATCGATTCATTCGACCAGTGGGGCGTGGAGCTGGGCAAGGCGCTGGCCGCGCGCACCGCCGCCGAGATCGCCAGCAGGAACGACCCCGAACTCAGCCACGACAGCTCCACCAACGCGCTGATCCGGCGTTATCGCCGGTTGCGGGAGACACGTGCATGAGCACCACGATCAGTCCGCTCGCCGGCAAGCCGGCACCGCGGTCGTTGCTGGTCGATGTGCTGAAACTGCTCGCCGCTTATGCCGACCTGCGCGCCGATCACACGGTGCCGGCAAAGCGCGTCGCGTTCGGCAAGACCCTAGTCAGCACCGCGCTGATCGACCGCGTCGCGAAGCGGCTGGGGCGCAAGGCCTACGAGGTAGCGGTCAGCTTCAAGTGGTTCGTCGACGGCCTGTTCGACGGCTCACTGGGTTTCGGTGGCGAGGAAAGCGCCGGCGCATCATTCCTGCGCAGGGCCGGCGCGGTGTGGACCACCGACAAGGACGGCATCGTGCCGGCGTTGCTGTCGGCGGAAATCACTGCGGGCCGGGTGCCGGAAGTCGGGGTAAACTATCGCGCGCCAGAATGAGGAACCCATGAAAACCATTGCCGTCGATGTGGCCATTATTGGCTCAGGCACCGCGGGCATGAGCGCATACCGCGCGGCCAAGCATCACACCGATCGCGTAGTCCTCATCGAGTCGGACAAGTACGGGACCACGTGTGCGCGCGTGGGTTGCATGCCCAGCAAGCTGTTGATCGCCGCGGCAGACAGCGCCCATCGCGCGCGGCAGGCGCCGCTGTTCGGCGTCCACACCGGCCCGTTGCGCATCGACGGCGTGGAGGTGATGCAAAGGGTGCGCAGCGAACGGGATCGTTTCGTCGGCTTGGTGCTGGACGCGGTGGAGGGCTGGCCGGCGGCCGACAAGGTGCGCGGGCACGCGCAATTCGTAGCGCCGAACGAACTGCGGGTCGATGACCACACGCAGGTGTTCGCCAAGCGGGTAGTCATTGCCACCGGCTCGGCGTCCCACGTTCCCGACGGGTGGCGCGAGGCGCTGGGGGACAGGCTCATTACCAGTGACGATGTGTTTGACTGGCAGACCTTGCCCGCATCGGTTGCCGTAGTCGGCGGCGGCGTGATCGGGCTGGAGCTGGCGCAGGCGCTGGATCGGCTGGGCGTGCGGGTCAAGATGCTGGCCCGCAATCGCAGGCTCGGACCCCTGACCGACCCGGCGCTCAGCGCCAAGGCGCTGGCCCTATTCACCCATGAACTGTCTATCGTCGAAGACGCCAGCGCCGTCCGGCTGAGCCGGGAGGGCGAGCAAGCGCAGGTGACATACCTGGCTGCGGGCGTCGAGCATATGGAGCTTTACGATTTTGTGCTGGTGGCCACGGGCAGACGCCCGCGGCTCGAAGGACTGAACCTCGCCGCAGCAGGAATACAACTGGATGCGTGCGGCCGGCCGCCCTTCGACCGCGAGACCGGCCAGATCGCCGACAGTACTGTCTTCATCGCCGGTGACGTCAGCAATGCGCACCCGCTCTTGCACGAGGCGGCGGACGACGGCCGCATCGCGGGCGATAACGCCGGGCGTTTCCCGGATGTGCGGGTGCGCCCGCGCCGGGCGCCGCTTGCAATCGTGTTCACCGATCCGCAGATCACGATCGCCGGCGCGAGTTTCAGGTTACTGCACGCGGCAGGCGCGGAATTCGAGGTCGGCGAGGTGAACTTCGACGACCAGGGGCGCAGCCGTGTGATGGCCCAGAACAGCGGGCTGCTGCACGTCTACGGCGCGCGGCACACAGGTCACTTTCTTGGGGCGGAAATGATCGGGCCAGCGGCCGAGCACATAGGCCACTTGTTGTCCTGGGCGGTTCAGCATCAATTGACCGTGCAGCAAATGCTGGACAGTCCGTTTTACCATCCGGTGATTGAAGAAGGCGTGCGCACCGCCCTGCGCGACTTGAACCGGCGGTTGCGCCTGGGGCCGGTCCCGGTCGAGCGTTGTCTCGATTGCGGGCCTGGCGCATAGCCCCACATCTGTTATCTTTCGGATCGACCGATTTTCAACGGGAATTCGCATGAGCAGTCTGGAAGAACGTCTGCGCGCGCTGTCGCCCGCGGGGTTGAAGGAAATACGCCGCGGCATTGAAAAGGAAAGCCTGCGCGCGCAGTCCAGTGGCGCGCTGGCGTTGACGCCACACCCGGCAGCGCTCGGGTCGGCGCTGACCCACCCCCGCATCACCACTGATTTCTGCGAGTCGCAGCTGGAACTCATCACCGGCGTCCACGCCGGCGTCGAGGAATGCCTGGAAGAGCTGACGCAGATCCACCAGGTCGTTTACCGCGCCATCGGGGACGAAATGCTCTGGGTCGCGAGCATGCCTTGCGGCTTGCCCACCGACGAAACGATCCCGCTCGGCCTTTATGGCTCGTCCAATGTCGGCCGCGCCAAGAGTGTGTACCGGATGGGACTGGGACACCGCTACGGCAGGCGCATGCAAACCATCTCCGGCATTCATTACAACTGGTCGATGCCGCAGGTGACCAACGACGAGTACTTTGCGCTGATCCGCAATTTCCGCCGCCATTCGTTCCTGTTGCTGTATCTGTTCGGCGCATCGCCGGCTGTGTGTTCGACTTTCGTCGCCGGCCGCCAGCACGAGCTCCAGGTGTTGAAGAATCAAACGCTGTACATGCCGCACGGGACATCGCTGCGCATGGGACGGCTGGGCTACCAGAGCGACGCGCAGGCCTCGCTTGCGGTANNACTGGAGAGCTATGGCGCATCGCTGCAGGAAGCGCTCACGCGTCCGTATCCCCCGTACGAAGCGATCGGCATCCGCAGCCCGGGAGGTGAATACAACCAGCTCGCCACAACCCTGCTGCAGATCGAGAACGAGTTCTACGGGACCATACGCCCGAAACGCATCATTTTCCCCGGGGAGCGGCCGCTGCATGCATTGCGCGAGCGCGGTGTCGAATACATCGAGGTACGCTGCATGGACCTCGATCCGTTTGTGCCGGTCGGCATCGCGGCGGAAACCATGCGCTTCCTCGACGTCTACCTGCTGCACTGCCTGCTGGCCGACAGCCCGCCGGACACGCCGGAGGAGATCGCCGGGTGGGCGCGCAACCAGCATCGCGTCGCCGCGCGCGGCCGCGAGCCCGGACTCCGCCTGGAACGCCGCGGGAATGAAATGCTGCTCACCGAGTGGGGCGCCGAGGTACTCGAGGAGTGCGCGCCGATCGCCGCTGCGCTCGACCAGGCGCATGGCGGCGCCAGGTACCGCGATGCACTTCACGCAGCGGTCGCCCTGCTGGGCAATGCCGGCGCGCTGCCGTCCGCGCGCGTGCTGACAGCGATGACCAGAGACTTCGACAGCTCATATGTCGGCTTCGTGCGGGCGCAATCGGAACAAACGAAGAACGCGCTGCTGGGCCTGCCATTCGACGCCGGCCTGGAAGCGCGATTCAGGGACATGGCGCGGCAATCCGTAGACAAGCAAAAGGAAATCGAAGCGAACGACACCATGCCGTTCGAACTCTACAGGCAACACTACCTGGCGCCCGAGCGCCTCGGTATCCGGGCTGCTTGAAACGTTCCCCGGGAGCGCCGATGCGCCCGGCGACGCAGCGCCGGCCCGCGCGAGCGGGTATCATTTTCAGGACGTTTCGAAAGGAGATCCAATGAAACGATCGACATTCGCGCTGTACCTGTTTTTCGCCACGATGGTCGCGGCGCCGGCGACTGCCATCACCGTCGGGCAGCCCGCGCCCGACTTTGCGCTCCCGGACCTGCAAGGCAAGACTTTGAAGCTGTCCGACTACGCGGGCAGGTTCGTGGTGCTGGAGTGGGTCAATCCGGAATGCCCATTCGTCAAAAAGCACTACAACAGCGCCAACATGCCCACGCTGCAAAAAGAAGCCGGTGCCAGGAACGTGGTCTGGCTGACCATCAACTCCACGCATCCGGGCCACAGCGAGTTCAAGACGCCGGCGGAGATGAAGAGCTGGCTGTCTTCGAAAAACGCCGCGCCGCACGCCATGCTCTTCGATCGCGATGGCGGGACCGGCAAGTTCTACGGCGCCAAGACGACACCGCACATGTACATCATCGATCCTTCGGGTAAGCTGATCTACGCGGGGGGCATCGACGACAAGCGCTCCACCAATATCGACGACATCAAGACCGCAAAAAACTACGTCAGGGTCGCGCTCGACGAAGCGCTCGCCGGAAAACCCGTGACCGTCGCCAGCAGCGTTCCTTACGGCTGCTCGGTCAAGTATGCGAACTGACACAAAAGTTCCTTCGCCCCGAACAAGGCGACCCATCCAACGGCCATTGTCCAAAGATCGGGGTCGCGTGGTGCAAGTGGTAGAGCGCGAGACCTTCGAGTCGGCGCTCAAGGCCGGCCGGTGATCACCTGCGGCGTGCATCAATAGTCTTACGCAAGCATGGACCGTCGACGTCTCCTTTCGCTGCTGCCCACTGCGCTGTTGGCGCAGGCGGTAGGCGTGACAGCCCAGCCGCAGCCGCCATTCCGGCGAAACACCCCGCGCGGATTCGAATCGCTGCCGCCCATCGGCATGGGCACCTGGCTCACCTTCGATGTCGGCGACAACGCCGCCCAGCAGGAGCAGCGGCGCCAGGTGTTGCAGCGGTTTTTTGGGGCGGGCGGCGGGATGATCGATTCCTCGCCGATGTACGGCACCGCCGAATGGCTGCTGGGCGAACTCTTGCCAGTCGTGCCGCATGAAGGCAAGCTGTTCGCCGCGACCAAGGTGTGGACGCCGTTCGAATCGCGCGGCCCGGGGCAACTCGAGCAGTCGTTGAGACTGTGGCGCGTGCCGCGGTTCGACGTGCTGCTGGTGCACAACCTGCTCAACTGGCGCGCGCACCTGAAGACCTTGCGGCAATGGAAAGAGCAAGGACGGGTCCGCCACATCGGCATCTCGACTTCGCACGCGGTGGCCAACGACGAAGCGGCGCGCATCGTGAAGAATGAGCCGCTGGACGTCCTGCAGATCACCTACAACTTCACCGATCCGAGCGCGGAACCCGTGATGAATCTCGCCGCGGAGCGTGGACTCGCGGTCGTCATCAACCGGCCATTCGACGGCGGATCGGTGTTCGGTCGTGTCGGCAACCGCGCGCTGCCCACGTGGGCGAAGGACACCGACTGCGCCAACTGGGCACAGTTTTTCCTGAAATGGGTCGTGTCCCACCCGGCGGTCACGTGCGCCATTCCCGCGACGCGGAATCCGGTGCACATGGATGAGAACATGGGCGCGGGAGCAGGTCGCATGCCCGATGCCGCGATGCGGCGGCGAATGCTTGCGCACATAGCCCAGCTTTAATGCGCGGGCCCATCGTTAATTGGGGACAGACCACGTTTTCTTCGTGCGGGCCAATGATTAAACGTGGTCTGTCCCCGATTTTTTTACTCTCTCCTCCCGCAAGCTACCTGCAGCTCGAAAGGAACAGTCGCCATGCCAGTGCGTATCATCGATGTACGTGAAGTCACCAAGCCGATTGCTTCCCCGATCCGGAACGCCTATATCGACTTCACCAGGATGACCACCAGCCTGGTCGCGGTGATGACGAATGTCGTACGCGACGGCCGCCCTGTGGTCGGTTACGGCTTCAACTCCAACGGGCGTTACGGCCAGGGCGGGCTGATCCGCGAGCGCTTCGCGCCGCGCATGCTCGAAGCGGATCCGAAAAGTCTGCTCGACGAGACGGGCGAGAACCTCGATCCGGATCGGGTCTGGGCAACGCTGATGACCAACGAAAAACCTGGCGGGCATGGCGAGCGCTCGGTCGCGGTCGGCACACTCGACATGGCGGTTTGGGACGCCGTAGCGAAGATCGCCGGCAAGCCGCTCTTTCGGCTGCTGGCGGAATGGCACAACGTGCAGGCCAACCCGCGCGTGTTTGTATACGCGGCAGGCGGTTACTACTATCCGGGCAGGGATAACAATGCGCTACGCGCGGAAATGCGCGGCTATCTCGAGCGCGGCTACGAGGTGGTGAAGATGAAAATTGGCGGCGCACCTATCGATGAAGACCGGCAGCGCATCGAGTCAGTGCTGGCGGAGATCGGACCCGGCGCCAAGCTCGCTGTGGATGCCAACGGGCGCTTCGACCTGGAGACTGCCATCGCCTACGCGAAGATGCTGCGCGAGTACCCGTTGTTCTGGTACGAGGAAGCCGGCGACCCGCTGGATTTCCAGCTCCAGGCCGCGCTGGCCGAGTTCTATCCCAGTCCGATGGCGACCGGCGAGAACCTGTTCAGCCATCAGGACGCCCGCAATCTGATTCGCTACGGCGGAATGCGCCCGGACCGCGATTGGCTGCAGTTCGATTGCGCGCTGTCGTACGGCTTGTGCGAGTACCAGCGCACGCTGGAAGTGCTGAAGACGCACGGTTGGTCGTCCAGTCGCTGCATCCCGCACGGTGGACATCAAATGTCGCTCAATATCGCCGCGGGTCTGGGGCTGGGCGGCAACGAAAGCTATCCGGACCTGTTTCAGCCCTACGGCGGATTCCCTGACGGCGTCAAGGTCCAGCAGAGCACCATCACCATGCCTGAACTGCCCGGGATCGGCTTCGAGGGTAAGTCTGATCTGTACGCGGTGATGAACGCGCTGAGTTCATGAACTGCCCGGCCCGCTGACAGCGGGTCGCCGCGGAGGTGCTCCCGGGGCGCCACGTGTCCAGTCGCATCAGGACCGGCACCACTCCAGGACGCGCAGGGGATGCGGTAGTGCGGTATAAAGGGGGTGTGCTGTTAGTACAGGACTAGGGCTGACTGTGCCGGACGTCGCGTTGCCATCCCGCGCGATGTCCCTGACGCCTGAGGCAAAAATACCGCCATAGTGGACAATGAGCGCGCAATCATTCACTATATGCGATTCCCTTGAGCTGCCAGCACAGGAGCAGGCGATCGAGCTGCCGAAAACCGCCACTGCCCTGAGCCTAGCCGGCGCCTTGGCAGGGCAAAACGCCCTGGCGGACAATTACAGGAGTCCAACGTGGAACCACGAATCAGCGACACGCTCACCAGCAACGTTCGGTTGCTGAAATCAAAGGCGAGCCGCTCCGCTATTTACGGCACACTCGTCGCAGTTACGGCCATCGCGCTCGCGACTATGTTGGTCGGGCGCCTTCAGTATGGTGAATTCAGCCTCGACTTCATGTTGCTCGCGCAACAGGAAAATCCGACGTTGTGGCTGCTCGACTTCATGCCGTTCGTGTTCGCCTTCTGGGGCCAGTACGTGAGCTCGATGATGGCCTACGAGGCCGGCGCCATGGTGGTGGATCAAACGAACGAGTTGCGCGCCCAGACCAACGCGCTTGAGTATGAAGCGATTTACGGCACCACCCATGACGCCCTGACCGACCTGCCCAACCGGGCGTTGATGCGCGATCGCATGGCCCAGGCGCTGATTGTTGCGAGCCACGAAAACACGCGCCTTGCCCTGTTGTTGATGGACCTGAACGAATTCAAAGAGGTCAACGACACCCTCGGCCATTACAACGGCGACCGCCTGCTCAAGCAAGTCGTTACGCGGCTGCAGGCCGTAATCCGGGAGCCCGACAGCGTTGCGCGCCTGGGCGGCGACGAGTTCGCCATCCTGTTGCCGAAGATCGCCAGCCCGGCGAGCGCCGTGGCAATGGCGCGCAAGGTGCTGCGTTCGCTGGAGGTGCCGTTTTCAATCGAGGGGCTGGCGCTGGGAGTGCAAGCGAGCATCGGCATCGCGTTGTTTCCCGAGCACGGGAACGACGTCGATGCGCTGCAGCAGCGCGCCGACATCGCGATGTATGTCGCCAAGAGCGACAAAAGTGGCATCGTCACGTATTCGCAGAAGCTCGATCAGCACAGCCCGCAGCGCCTGACGCTCATGGGCGAGTTGCGCCATGCCATCGGCAACAACGAACTCGTGCTGCACTACCAGCCCAAGGTGGACACCAAAACCGACCGTGTCACCGAGGCCGAGGCCCTGGTGCGCTGGCAACACCCGACGCACGGTCTCATGAAGCCCGACGATTTCATTCCGCTCGCCGAGCGCACCGGCCTCATCAAGCCGCTGACGCTGTGGGTGCTGAATGAAAGCCTGCGCCAATGCGCGGGGTGGAATCAGAACGGCTTTGATGTGGGCGTGTGCGTGAATCTGTCGGCGTCCAACCTGCTTGATCCGGAGTTCTCCGACATCGTAGCCGGCATGCTGGCCGCACATGACCTGGCGCCGCGGCGACTGGTCCTGGAGATCACGGAAAGCGCGATCATGACCGATCCGGCGCGCGCGCTGCAGATGCTCATCCGCCTGGCGGACATCGGCATGCGTCTGTCGATCGACGACTTCGGGACCGGCTATTCGTCGCTGCGCTACTTGAGCAAACTGCCGGTGAGCGAAATCAAGATCGACAAGTCCTTCGTCGTTGACATGACGACCAATAGCAACGATGCGATGATCGTGCGCACCACCGTCGATCTGGGCCACAATCTCGGGCTCAAGGTGGTTGCCGAAGGGGTCGAGAACGAAGAAATACTCAAGCGCCTCGTGGGGTTCGGCTGCGACTCGGTGCAGGGGAATTACATCAGTTCTCCGCTCCCCGCCGCGGACTTCCCGGTCTGGATCAAGGAAACGCGCTGGGCAGCGTAAGAAGGCCGCGGGCTTGCCATGCGTTGGCAAAATCCGCCGATGCCATCGCCCGGGATCGCTGAGCGCGCGTATTGCTTGTGGCCAATTGCGCAAGCGCCACTGTAACGAACCCAGCCCTTGCCACTCCAGTCTTGCATCGTTCGCCGCCACGATAGGGAGTCCGCGCGACTGGTTCGCGACATAGCTCTCGATGCTTAACAACTCCTGGCTTTCCGCGCCGAACGGGTCGGCCTGCTGGTGGTTCTTTCGGCACAGCGTGGCGCGACCCGTCATGCAACTTTCAGCGCCACGGTCTCTGTCTGCGTGAAGCCGTTGTCGCCTTCCCAGGTAAAGGTCGGGGTGCCGCAGCCGGTCGTGACAGTGTGGAACGCGAAGTACGGATTGGCGGCGATGGCCGGGAACAGCTCGGCGCTGAGCACCAGTTCATTCGTGGCGCCATCGCCGAAATAACACGAAAAACGCCGAACGATGCCGTGCGGCAGCAGTTTTCCATCCACTCCGGGGCGGTATCCAGTCTCCATCGGGTGCCGGATCAGCGCCCGAATTGCGATGACTTCGCCACGGATGTGGCGCGGTCCGATTGGGCGCAATGGTATGGCAGGGCGTGCACGAAAGCATATAGTCTGTTGGCGCGCATACTTACCCATATACGACCGCTGCACCAGGGATCCACATGATCATCGACAATGAACGACAAATCACCAAAGCGGTGCTCGCCGAACTCCGGCGTGCTGAAAATCCACGATTCAGGGAGATCATGAGCGCAGCAGTGCGCCACCTGCACGACTTTGCACGCGAGGTCAAACTGACCGAAGCGGAGTTTCAGCAGGCGTGCGCAGCCATCGCCCGCCTGGGCCAGCATACGACGGCATCGCACAACGAGGTCGTGCTCTGCGCCGGATCACTGGGGCTCTCGGCGCTGGTGTGCCTGCTCAACAATGGAGATCGCGGACAGGCCGGGACCACGGCCAACCTGCTGGGACCTTTCTGGAGAGAGGAGTCCCCGCGCACCGCGAATGGCGAGTCGATCGTGCGTTCACCCACGCCGGGTGATCCGATCTTCGTCAATGCCTGGGTCAGGGACATCGGTGGAGAGCCGGTCGCCGGCGCCGAAGTCGACGTCTGGCACTCCTCGCCGGAAGGCCTCTATGAGAACCAGGATCCCACACAGGCCGAGATGAACCTGCGCGGCCGCTTTGTCACCGACGAGACCGGGCGCTTTCATTTCCGCAGCGT
>PLYG01000492.1 GCA_003153335.1 Betaproteobacteria bacterium
GCGGAAGCGGCGGTGGTCGGCCGGCCCGACGATATGACCGGCGAAGCGATTTGCGCATTCGTCGTGCTCAAGCAGGCACGCCCATCCGGCGACGAGGCGAAGAAGATCGTCAAGCAGTTGCAGGACTGGGTGGCAAAGGAAATCGGTCCCATCGCCAAGCCCAAGGACATCCGGTTCGGCGACAACCTGCCCAAGACGCGCTCGGGGAAAATCATGCGGCGCCTGCTGCGCTCGATCGCCAAAGGGGAAGACATCACCCAGGATGTCTCGACGCTGGAGAATCCGGCTATTCTGGAGCAGTTGAAAAAGCCGAATTAGCCGGGTATCGTCGCCGCCATGGCATGCTAGGCCTCGCGGGTCACAAGAAACGGGGCCCGCTGTTGCGCGCTTCGGATTGGAATTCGGCGGGCGCAGGAAGACCGCTTCGAGTCTTGGGGTGGCATGCAATGGTCACTGGTGCGGATGTCGCGATCCTTGGTTTCCGGGAACCCGGGCGGGCCGGCGACTTCATACCTGATAATCCAGGGCGAGCCCTTGCTGCAGTTTGCGCGCCAGCCGAAATGATTCCTTCAGGATATGACGATCCAGTTCGTTGAGCTTGTCCGGGTCGATGCGATTCGCGGTATCCTCCAAGAGGACTTCCTGTGAGGCCTGATTGCGCAAACGCAACTGCTGAATAGCCAGGAAGGCATCGATGGTCGCCTCGATAGCCGTTGGTTTCATTCGCGTACCGGGGCCCGCCGCGCGCAATCGCTCGACAGTATTGGTTTGCGGTAGTCCCTGTGCAAGGGCATAAATCCGCGCCGCATCCACGAACAGCCGCACGCCGTAAGCCTTCAAATCGATGCTGTGCGGCGCATTCGGAACGTCCTCGGTGGCAAAATCGCGCAAGGTGCCGAGCGCCGGCCGCGCCCGCAGGGCGTTTTGCGCCATCTGGCGCAGGAATGCCGGGTATGCGGGAGTCCGCTCCAGTACCCAATGACGTAAGCCCGCCGCCAGCGTCGCATCGCCGTACAGCGGGCGGAAATCGAAATAGATCGTTGCATCAAGCAGAGCTTGCGGCTCCCAGTTCGCCAGCCAGCCGCCCATCTTTGCCCGCCATTCCTCGACCGACAGGCACAGCGCAGGATTGGAAGCCATGATGTTACCCTTGCACCAGCGGAATCCACAGGCGTCCAGCGCCTCATTCACCTCGCGCGCAAACGGTAGCAGCCGGGAGCGCACGTTGGCAGGATCCGCGCCGTCGTGGGCCGAAAAAATGATGCCGTTGTCCTGATCGGTGCTGAAGGTCTGTTCCAACCGGCCTTCACTGCCAAGTACCAACCAGCACCAGCTGATCTGTTCCCACTGATGGCGTTTGCGCACGACTTCGATTACGCGCTGGCAGAGCCGGTCGTTCAGCACCGATACATACAGTGTGAGTTGTTCGGCAGCGACACCTTGTTCCACCAGCAATCGGGTAAGTCTTCGGATTTCGGCGGCGATGTTCTCCAGTGTGGCGACTTCGCCGGCAAGCCGGATTTCGGTCGTGAGTTCGCCCAGGCCAAGCCGCTGCAGCGAAAACATGTCGCGCTCGGACACCACACCGACGAGCCTTTCATCGTCCGTCACGAGCACATGCCGGATCCGATTGCCGATCATCGCGAGCGCGGCCTCATAAGCGAACGCATGGGCGGGAAGCGCAATCGGTTCGCGGCTCATGAGTTCGGCGACGGGTTGCGTGTCCGAAGCGCCGGCAACGGCTGCGACCAAATCGCGCTCGCTGAAGATTCCCACCGGCCGGGAATCGGCGTCGACCACGACTACCGACCCAACGCCGCGCTCGTGCATGATGGCGGCTGCCTCGCGTACGCTCAGGGCCTCTCCGCAAACTACCGGCTGCTTGTGGAGCAGGGCGCGCAGCGGCAGTGCCAGCGTTTGCTGCTCGCCCGCGAGACGGTCTTCGAGTTGAACCTTTGTTGTGCGCATCCCGGACTCCGTTTTTCGTTTAGTATTGCAGGCGCGCGAGGTATGTCTTGCGCGACGCGACGAGCGCTTGCCCCAGCGTCGAAATCCCGTGTTCGGCGAGCAGCGGCAGCAACCTCAGGAAGATCTCCCCAGTCACGAGCGCGTCGCCCAAAGCCGTGTGCCGGCCGATCACGCTGACGCCGAGCCGCTCCGCCACCGCGTCCAGATCATGGCCTTCCTGGCTAGTGTGCACTATGCTCGAAAGCAGCAGCGTATCGAGCACCGGCTGGGCAAACCGAATGCCCGTGGCGGCCTCCTTCATCTCGAGAAAACGCATGTCGAAGGCGGCATTGTGCGCGATCAGCACCGTGTCTTCGCAAAAACGCTGAAATTGCGGCAGGACCTCGGCTATGGTGGGCTGGCCAAGCAGTGCCTGCGCCTCGATGCCATGAATGCGCGAGGCGTCCATGTTGATGGGCCGCTGCGGATTGACGAGCTGCTCGAATATTTCGTGCTTGAGCAGGCGGGCGTTGACGATGCGCACCGCGCCAAGGCTGATGATCTCGTCGCCGGCAGAGGGTTCAAGCCCGGTAGTTTCGGTGTCGAACACCGTGTAGTTGAGATCGACAAGCCTTCGTTCGGCAAGGCCCTGCACCGTATCCGCATAGCGAAACAGATCGAAGTCGTAGTACTCCGGCCTGCCCTCCGAGAGCAGACTGCGCCTTGGAGTCGCCGCGGCCGGCGCGCCGAGCGGCAACAGCAACCTGAACCAAGCCGTCTGCGAGATCTTGTGCGACTGGACCCAGACTTCGCCCCCGTGGCGATCGAGCACGTCTTTAAGTGTCAGGGGCGTTTGCTGCGTGCCGATCTGCATCGGCTGGAGTTCCCACAACGAGAGCGCGTCGTTGGCCACGATCGCCCCGGTCCAGACCAGATCCAGTTCGGCGAAGCGGCCGTTGATTGCGGCGCGCAGGCCGATGGAGCGCACGCCATAGTCTTCGCGCAGGCACCCGGCAAGATAGACAAGCGCTTCGACCAATGCGAAACTGTCGACCTTTATCCAGATGTCGACCGACGCTTCCTCCACAGAGCACGGCAGACCGAGCACGGCCTCGATGCGTCGCCGCGCCACATTGAGCAGGTCTGCCGTGCGCATGTCTTCCAGCGAAAGGCTGGCTTTTAGCGCATCCGCGTACTCGGACAGGGCGTCGTTGATAATGGCGCAGACTTGGCGCGATTCGGCTGCGACGATTTCAATGAACTGGACGCGGCGCGCCTCGTTCATTTCCGGGAATGAGGTCAGATTTTCGGCGGCCGCGCGCAGGCTCGCCATGGGTGCGCGCACACCCGCGGCGAACGTCTGCAGGAGCGAACGCCGCTGCCCTTCCAGGTCCAATAATTCGGTTACGTCCTCGAGTGTCAGCACCATGCCCGCAATGCGGCCAACCGCCGAAAGAAACGGCGCCATGCGCACCTTGATCAGAGCGCCGGTCACCGCATTGGTGATAAACCGGGTGTCGGGAAACCCCACGCCCTGATCCAGGCTGAACTGCAGTTTGTCCAGGGCATGCGCCACCTGATCCCGGTCGAGCAGCGCGAACACGGAGCGCCCCAGGCCGACCAGGCCTTGGCGCGCACCCGGCGCCTGCGCCGCTGCGCCGAACAGCGCCTTGGCCTGTTCGTTGTACAACAGAATGCGCCCGTCGACGTTGCACATGAGCACCCCTTCCGAGAGTTCCGACATCAGGGCAGCAAGGCGGTTACGTTCCTCTTCCAGCCGGGCATTGGATGCTCCTGCTCGCGTTTCCAGTTCGATCTGCAGCCGGCGAAAGGCTTCGGCCAGGCGATTGATGGCAGCGGCGAGTTCGACGAGATCGGATCCACCGGAGGAAAGGACCCGATGCTCAGGGTTGGACGCGAACACAATCCGGGTCTGTTCGGCGAGTGAGCGCACTGCCGTGATGTAGTTCCGGAATAGCCAGCCTAGAACGCCCGCGCACGCGAATAGGAGCAGCACGGCGACGAGGCCGAGCATCGGCACCTGCCCCTCGATAATGCGCAGCAGAACCCTGTAATCCTCCTCGGGCAATCCGGCCGCAATCGCGATGGAGATTACTGCCACCGTTGCCACGATGCCCGAAAAAAAAACAGTGAGCCAGAGCGAGAACTTCAGGCTGACATTCATGTTCCGTCCGGTTTCGGCGCCGATTCAAGCAATTGTTCGATTTTGGCGACCAAATCCTTGTTGGACCAGGGTTTGGTGACGTAGAGGTCGGCTCCGAGAGACAATCCCTTGCTGACCTCCGCCTCCCGCCCTTTGGCCGAAAGCATTATGATCTTGATATGCCGCCAGCCGGCGCGCGCGCGTATGCGCTGGCACACGTCATAACCGCTCTTTAACGGCATCATCACGTCGAGCAGTACCAGATCCGGAAGGTGCAGCTCGACTTGTTGCAGCGCCGCTGCCCCGTCTTGCGCCAGGAACACGTCATAGCCGCTGCGCTGCAACAAATATTCAAGCGCAGTCAGGATATTTGGTTCGTCGTCGACGATCAGGATCTTCTTGGTCACTTGCTTCCTCCTTGTCCTGGCGCGAAGGTCGTCATCACCCATTAATGGCCGGTGCCGCCTCCTTGTGTTTCACAGCAAAATTAGCGATGATACCCAGAATGCCATTGCGCTGCGCGACTTCCGTCCTTGGATCAACGTCTCAATCGTCTGGCCCCGGCCGCGCGGGTTTCGAGCGACCGGGTGTCCCCTGAATGGGATTGTGTTGACTTTATGAGCCTCGCGGATGTAAGTTTCACGTCAGCTAGCATTGTTAAGCTGATTTGGGTAGCGCTTGGGTCTCACGCCGTCGATAGGCCGCACAGTCGCCTGACGGTCGGCCCACAACAAAAGTATCACGCGATGCGCGCGAGTGAACATGGTGTAAACGACATCGGCCGGCAGATCACTGGTTTCTGCAACTAATTCCGGGGGATGAAGAGGCCCGATTGTTGAACGAGTGGTGCCAGCTCCAAAGGGGCGTCAATGACCGGAGGAGACATAAATGGACGAAAGACGGCATCAACCGGCTGGCGATCGGAACCGATTTGAGAAGGAATTTTACAGCGTCACAATAGGAGGAAGTCATGTCTGAAGCGATCAGCACCAAGATACAGCAGAATCCGAAATACCTTGAATTGACTAGGCGGCGCGCCAGGCTGGCTTGGACGCTGTCGGCGATCGTGTGCGTGATCTTTTACGGGTTCATTCTCATGATCGCGTTCACCCCGGACATTCTGACGACGCCGATTTCGGCCGGCAGCGTCATCCCGATAGGCTTGCCTCTCGGCGTCGCCGTAATCGTGGTGTGCTGTGTGCTGACGGGGATTTACGTGTACGAGTCGAACCAGGTGTTCGACCCGATGTTCGAAGAAATCGTCAAGGACGCCTCCAAATGAGAACAATCAAGGCAGCTCTTCTGACGCTCCTGGCTACTGCCGCCCTGCTGGCAACCGGCCTGTCCTATGCCGCTGACGCACCGACCGCGGCCCCTGCGGCGGCGCCGGGCGCTACTTCTCCGGCCGCTGCCCCCGCGGCCGCCCCGGCCGCCGCTCCCGCACCCGCGCCGGTAGTGGCTGCGCCGGCGGCAGCCGCGCCGGCTGCCCCGCCGGCGCCGCCGCCGACCAACTGGCACGCCGTAGTCATGTTTCTCATATTCGTCAGCATCACGCTGGTCATTACCTACTGGGCGGCGACGCACACCAAGACGGCGACCGACTTCTACGCCGCCGGACGCGGCATCACCGGCCTGCAGAACGGCCTCGCGATCGCGGGCGACTATATGTCCGCGGCCTCGTTCCTCGGGATCGCCTCCCTGGTCTACTTCAACGGCTTCTACGGCCTGATCTACTCGGTGGGCTGGCTGGTCGGCTGGCCGGTCATCCTGTTCCTGATCGCGGAGCGGCTGCGCAACCTCGGCAAATTCACCTACGCCGACGTCGCCTCGTTCCGGCTGCAGCAGGGTCCGGTGCGCACCATGGCGGCGATCGGCGCGCTGATCGTCGTGATCTGGTATCTGATCGGGCAGGCCGTGGGTGCGGGACAATTGCTGCACACCCTGGTACCGGAGATGTCCTACAAGCTGTCCATCGTCATCGTCGGCGCGCTGATCATCACGTACGTCACTTTCGGCGGCATGAAGGCCACGACCTGGGTGCAGATCATCAAGGCGGCGCTGCTGCTGGGCGGCGCGACCCTGATGGCGCTCGGCGT
>PLYG01000384.1 GCA_003153335.1 Betaproteobacteria bacterium
CCGCCAGCAGAACGACGATGAACAGGGTGAACACCGCGACCGACGCGAAAACGCCGCCGACCAGGAAGTTCGCCGCCTGCTGGAACAGGCCGAGCGCCAGGCCGCCGACGATCGCGCCGCGGTTGTTGCCGAGCCCGCCGACCGCCACGGGAACGAAGCCATAGAAGTTGAGCAGCGCACCGTTGGCGACGAAGGCGAGCAACAATTCACCTCCCGCAAAGCCGGCGATACCGCCGACAGCGCCCGCCATCGCATAACTGATCACGCGCAGGTTTCGCTCAGGAAGGCCGAGCGCGCGGGCGGCGAAGTTGTCTTCGGCGACTGCCAGGAAAGCGCGGCCGACCAGCGTGCAGCGATACAGATACTCGAGGCCGGCGATGGTGGCGGCGCAGGCGACCACCGGCAGCCAGAATTTCTCGTCCCAGTTGCCGGTGCCGATCCCGATGATGCGCGGGAACGGCTGCGGTTCGGTACTCCATTCGATGGCTGTCAACTGCTGGATCATCAGCGCCAGCGCCAGCGTCGAAAGCACATAGAGATGCTTGTCCAGGCTCCCAAGCACCGGCCGCACGGCGACCACTTCGGTGACCACACCGATGATCGCGCAGCCGGCGAGCGTCAGCAGGAACGCGAACAAGGTCGGCACGCCGAGGCGCAACAGGAACAGCGAGCCGAACACGCCGCCCAGCATCGCGAGCTGGCCCGAGGTGAAGCTCATCACCCGCGAGGCCGAGAACATCGTGTTGTAGGTGATTCCGACAAGCGCGTAGATCGCGCCCGCCGCCAGCCCGGCGGCGAGAATCGAAGCGAACATCGGTGGCGACCCCGGCGCCGCTGCCTACTTGTAGCCCGGGGCCAGGTTGAAGGCGCCGTTCTTCGCCGTGCTGGCCTCCGACATCACGACCTGATCGGTCGAATAGCCGTTGTGCTGCGTCGGGGTGAAGGTGTAGTCGCCGAAGTAACCGGGATACTTGTTCAGGCTGTTCCAGTACTTGATGATCCCCTCGCCGGAAGTGCCGCCGCTCGCCTCGACCGCCTTGGCCACGAGCTCGACCGCGTCGACCCCNNGTGCGCGCGGGCAGCTTGCCGGCGGAATCGAAGCTGCAACTCTTGTAGCCGATGACGTAGACCTTCTTCCAGTTCTCGGGCTTCTCGACCAAGCCGGCAATCTCGCCCGAGGCCATCGACGGATGGCCGACGAACGGGACATCCCAGTTCATCGCCGCGCGGGTGTTGAACATCCGCGCTTCCATGGCCGTGGTGACGCTCCAGACGACGATCGCTTCAGCGCCGGCGTTTTGCGCGCGCAGCATGTCGGGTTTCATGTCGGGCTGGGTCGCATCGACGTTGGCCTGATAGACAACGTCGGCGCCGTCCTTCTTGAATGCCGCGACCGAATAGTTGACCGCGGTCACGCCGAAGCCGGTGGTGTCGCCGATCACGGCGATTTTTTTCGCCTTGAGCACGTTCAGGCAGTAGGCACGCACCGCGTCGTCCCACTGTCCGTTCGACGGTGCCAGGCGGAACGCGTTCGGGAACTTCACCGGATCGATCAGGCTGTCGACGACGCAGGGATGCATGTTCGGCATCTTCGCGCGCGCCATGATCGGCGTCACCGCAAGCGACTCGCCCGAGTTGGTCGGGCCCCAGATCGTGTGGACCCGGGTCTGGCTGATCATGTCCTGCGTCGCATTCACCGCTTTGGTCGGATCGCCTTGCGTGTCCCGCGTGATGATCTCGATCTTGCGGCCCTTGACGCCGCCCGCGGCGTTGATCGTTTCGGCCGCGTACAACACGCCGCGGTTGAAGCCGATGGCCGGCGCCGAAGAGGCCCCGGTCATCGAGGCGAGCCAGCCGATCTTGATCGGTTCGGCCTGGGCCCTGGCGAGTCCTGGAAAGCCCAGTGATGCGGCGCTCAGTCCGCCCGCCGAGCCCAATACGAATTTCCGACGAGAGATGCTCATGCCTTCCTCCGGTGTACACGTTTTGCCGTGCCCCGCCGTTGCGGCAGGCCGGCATTTGATCTTGTTGGGATTTCGGCATCAAAGCGCAGATTGGTAAAGTTGTCAAGCCAATTTTTGCGTGCCTGGTAAAGTTGTCAGGCCAATTTCCTGCGGTCGACGTGGTCCTGCAACCCGGAAACTTCGCCACCCTCGCTCAGAGCGCCCCGATCGCGGCGATCAACGCCTTGCTATCGGGGATCTTCGCCGAATACTGATCCCAGATCGGCGCCATCAGCTTTTGCCAGGGCGCCTTGTCCTTGACCACGAACACCTTCGCGCCCTGCTCCACCGCCTTGGCCAGTGCCGCATCGTCGGTCTTGGCCAACAGTTCGGGAATCAAGGGCTGGATTTCAGCCGCGGACTTTTCGATGGCGTCCTGATGGGCTTTGGGCAGACGCGCGAACCACTTCGCGTCGACGATCCATGTCGCCATGGCGAAAATGTGATCGAGCTTGGTGAAGTACTTCGCGACTTCGTAGAAACGGAACGTGTAATAGTTAGTCGTCGTGTTGTCGAAGTAGTCGACGACCTTGTTCTGGAGCGAAGTGTAGATCTCCGGGGCCGGGATCGGAACGGGATTCGCGCCGACCGCTTTCCACATGTCGATGTGGATAGGGCTCTGGATCACGCGCATCTTCTTGCCCTTGACGTCCTCCGGCTTTTCGATCGGGAACGTACTGATCAACTCGCGCGCCCCATTGACCGAAAATCCAAGCAGGTGAAAGCCTTGCGCCTCGAACTTCTTGCCCAGCCTCTCCTTGAGCAGAGCGTTGGCCTTCAGCGCATGGTCTTCGCTGCGGAAGATGAACGGCAGATCCAGCACCTGGACGTCAGGCACCCAGTTCGCCAGCACTGAACTGGTCACAGCACCGAACTGGATGGAACCGATCCGGATGCCTTCGGCGGTTTCGAGTTCTCCGCCGAGCTGGCTGTTCGGGAAAACCTTGATTTCCACTTCACCGTCGGTGCGCTCGGCGACCAGCTTGGCGAAGCGTTCCATCGCGACCTGTTTCGGGTGGCCTTCCTGCACCTCGATCGACATGCGACCGACGAATTTCGCCGCGGCGAAGGCGTCGGCGGACAGCAGCGTTATGGCGGAAGCAAAGCCGGTCAACATCAATGCGGCACTCGTCCACCTGATCTTCCTTCTTTCTCGCATGGCGCTCCTCCTGTCTTGAAGTGAATGTTGAAACTAAGGTCCGGGCACAATGACCCTCGCAACGATGCGGCGATCGGCGCCTATGCGGTACTCCCCCTTTCCGGGTTTCGGCGCCGCGTTTTCCGGCGGGCCTTGCTCGTTCGGCTCTGGCTGATGGTGCGCAGGCTGTCGGCTGCCCAGCGATCGATAAGCCTGTCCATCGCGGCGCGCGCCGCCGCTGGATCGCCTGCGACAATGGCGTCCGACGCCGCCTTGTGCAGCGCGAGCGATCTTTCGCCCTCTGCCTTCGTTTGTGTCAGCAGGCGGAAGGCAGAATTCCATGCGCCTTCCATCCCTTGCCGCAAGCCGAGCAGCAACTCGTTGCCCGCGGCTTCGAGAATGCACGAGTGAAAGCGGAGGTCGGCGGCAACAAGCGCATCGTCTGCGGTCGCAGTCATCATTTCAAGCAGTGCGTCTTCGATCGCGCGCACGGCCGCGGGCGGTGCCCGCGCCGCGGCAAGTTCCGCGGCGGCGGACTCGACCATCCGGCGCACTTCCGCCACCTCGGAGAGAAACTTCGGCGTCAGTCCACCGGCAAAGCGCCAGCGCAGAATGTCGGGGTCGAGGTGATTCCATGCCGCCGATGGCAGAACGCGCGTGCCGGTGCGCGTGCGCACCTCGAGCAGGCGCTTGTGCACCAGCACTTTGATCGCTTCGCGCACGACGGTGCGGCTGACCCCGAATGCCTCGGCGAGGTTGTCCTCGACCGGCAGCACTTCATCGGGCTTGAACGCGCCGCAGACAATGCCGCCGCCCAGTTCGTCGACGACATGCTGATGCAGGCTAACCGGAAGATTGTTGCGGCTTGGCGTGTCCATTCATCATATGATAGCATGAAACGTGGCAAGGAGGCACCTGATTGGCCGGTTGCAGGCAGAGACTGGTCGCCGGACAAACCGCGCCCGGGAACGCCCACTTGCCGTCAGGCGGTGATAGGGGCGTGACTGCGGCAACGTTGCGAAATCCAAACAGGAGATGGAATTGACTACTGACCGCCGTTACACACCGATGGCGTTTACGCCGCCTGGCGTCCGCGCCATCGCCCGCCTACTGGTCGGGATCGACCACGCAGTCAAGATGCTCGCGCTCCTCCTGCTGATCGAAATCATCGTCACGGTTTTCGCCGGAGTCATAGCGCGCTACGTCTTCAACGCCTCGTTCGCATGGACCGAAGAGCTCGCCTCATGGAGCTTCATCTGGCTGATCTTCGTCGGCGTCGCCGCGGGACACCGCGGGGAGCGGCACATCACGGTCGGCCTGGGCGAGAATGCACTCTCGCCGGACTGGCAGTCCCGGCTCGGGTTCCTGGTCGACCTGATCGTCGCGTACACGACGGTCATGCTGCTTTTCGGCGGCGAGCAACTCGTCGAGGCCATGGGTGGCACCAGCCCCGGGCTGCAATGGCCCAATCACATCAAGTACGCGATCATTCCCGTTTCATGCGCGGTGAGCCTTGTCTATCTGTTCCTGGGTCGCGTCGTTGCACGAGGGTCGCGCTCGATGATCACGAGCGCCGTGGCCATCGGCGGCGCATTCGGTCTGTACGCGTTGACCGCGGGTGCGGCCGGGTCGCCATTCCCCGAAACGAGCCCGAGCGTCATCATGGGCGCCGCATTCGGCGTCTCGCTGCTGATCGGCGTCCCGGTCGGCTTTGCCATGCTGTTCGGCGTATTTCTGTCGACGTGGGGTGCCAACCTGCTTCCGGTCGCCGGTGTCGTCCACAACATGGTCGGCGGCGCGAGCTCGTTCGTCCTGCTCGCGATTCCCTTCTTCCTGAGCACCGGCTACCTGATGAACCTGGGCGGACTCTCGACCCGTATCATCGATTTCGCCAGCGCGCTCGTCGGGCATTGGCGCGGCGGACTGGCGCAGGCGAATGTCGTGCACAGCGTCATGCTCGGCGGTGTCTGTGGCTCTTCGAGCGCCGACGCTGCCAGCACGACCAAAATCCTGGTGCCGGAGATGATCCGGCGCGGCTATTCGGGCGCGTTCGCCTGCGCGATCACCGC
>PLYG01000566.1 GCA_003153335.1 Betaproteobacteria bacterium
GCGCGCGCCTTCTTGCGCTTGTCGGAGCCATCGGCGTCAAACAGGTAGACGAGAACGTTGGTATCGAAGAAAAAGTTCATCGTGCGTGAAGATCGTCCCGGGTCCACTTGCCCTTGCCGCGGCCAGAGCGGGCGGTTCGGGACAATTCCAGCACACGCCGCGCCGCCTCCGCGTAGGCGGATTGCGTGCCGGCGAACTGGCTCAGGTAGTCGCGCAGGACTGCATTGACCGACGTGCCTTGCTCCAGCGCCCGCCGGCGTGCGCTTTTCAGGATTTCCGCGGGTACGGTGATGGTCAGGTTGGCCATGATTCATTCTCCCAAAGCCGTGTTACGCGGGTTCAGTGTAGCACGGGTTTGGAAAAAGAGAGATCCCGGATAAAGGCCCGCTTCGTTTCCGTACCGCTGATCCTGCTGAAAATCAGATCCGCGCGATGCACCGCACCACGGGGCTCGCGAATTGCCGGGCGCCCGATGTTCAGCGTGCGGGCGATTCTGGTATATATTGCGGTCTGGTTTCGGTTTTTCCTCACTACAAAATTTCGCCGGGTCCGGACAACGCTGGCCGCATTGTCCGCACTGCCAGGCAGCTCATCCCACGACCCGACGTTTTGGCGCATAACACCACCCAGCAATGCAGCGCCATGTTCTGATTCCACTGATTGTCGCCTGCGCCCTGTTCATGGAAAACATGGACTCGACGGTGCTGGCGACGTCGCTGCCGGCGATCGCGAAGGACATCGGCGAAAACCCGCTTGCGCTCAAGCTGGCGCTCACTTCCTATCTGGTCGCGCTGGCGATTTTCATTCCAATCAGCGGTTGGGTCGCCGATCGCTACGGCTCGCGCACCATCTTCGCCGCGGCGATCATCGTGTTCCTGGTCGGGTCGCTGTTCTGCGCGGTATCGAGCACGCTCACTTACTTTGTCGTGGCGCGCTTCATACAGGGGATAGGCGGGGCGATGATGGTACCGGTCGGCCGTCTGGTGCTGCTCAAGACCGTCCCCAAGAGCGGGCTCGTCGCCGCGCTCAACTACCTGACGATTCCGGCGCTGCTGGGTCCTATCATCGGTCCACCGCTCGGCGGCCTGATCACGCAGTATTTCAACTGGCGCGGCATTTTCCTGATCAATGTGCCGATCAGCATACTGGGGTTCTTCCTGGTCCTGCGCCATATTCCGAACATTCGCGAGGACCAGCTTCCGTCGCTCGACATGCGCGGATTCGTCTTGCTGGGTTTCGGGCTTTCGTTGCTGATGCTCGGCCTCTCGGCGCTGGGCGGGCATCTGCTGTCGGGCACCCTCATCGCCGTGTGCATTGTGCTGGGCGCCCTTTGCCTGATCGCATACAGACGTCACGCCCGGCGCATCGCCGATCCGGTGATCGACTTGCGGCCGCTGCGGTTTTCCACGTTCCGTGCCGGCGTCGTGGGCGGCAGCCTGTTCCGCATCGGCGCCGGGGCAACGCCGTTCCTGCTGCCGCTGATGTTTCAACTGGGGTTCGGACTCGATCCGTTTCACTCCGGCCTGTTGACCTGCACCACGGCGATTGGCGCGATGTTCATGAAAACGCTCACCGTCGTGATCCTGAAGCGCTACGGGTTTCGCCAGGTCATGATCGTCAATGCGCTCATTTCCTCGGGCGCGCTGGGACTATACGGATTGTTCACGGCCCAGACACCGCATACTGTCGTGATCATGGTCCTGATCTTGAGCGGGTGTCTGCGTTCACTGCAATTCACCACCGTGGGCGCGATCAGTTTTGCGGACATCAGCAAAGAGTTGATGAGCCAGGCTTCAAGCCTGCAAAGCATGACGCAGCGACTGGCCCAAAGCCTGGGTGTGGCAGTCGGCGCGTATGCACTCGAACTCTCGAGCAATGTCCAGGGTCACGCCACCATCGTCGCCGCCGATTTCTGGCCCGCGTTTCTGGTCATCGCGCTGATTTCCATGGGTTCGGTCTTTTACAATGTGGCGTTGCCGCATGATGCGGGCGCCGAACTCTCGGGGAAGACAAGAGAGCCAAAGGACACAACCGTCCTGTGACCCGTTGCACCGGGCGCTGCGCCGCCGATCATGCCATGGGCGCGGCCGTCTGCGGGGCCCTGCTGTCTCCGATGTGCGCGAGAATCCCTTCGCAGGCGACGACGTGACGAGACAGCGCCAAGTTCTCGGGCGAAAGTCCCAGCGCGAGCCCGACCAGCTGCGAGACGTGGAGGACCGGAACCTCGTAGTTGCTCTTGAGCTCACGCTCGATGCTCGGCTGGTAGGCATCGAACACCGTGTGACACAGGGGACAAGGTGTCACGATGCACTGGGCGCCATTGCTCTTGGCGTTGGTCAGGTGCGAGCCGCTCATCCGCAGCGCGATCTTCTCCTCGACACCCACCACGTGAAAGCCGCAGCACTTGTTCGACCCTTCGTACTGCACGACCTCGGCACCGAGCAGCCGGCACAGCCGATCGAGGGCCGGCGTGTCGCCGGCCGGGCCCGCAGCGTAGGCCGCCGCCGGTCGCTGAATGTGGCAGCCATAGAACGGCGCTACGCGAAGGCCGCGCAAGGGTCGCACAATCCGCTCGCGCAGCTGTTGCTCGCCAATGTCCTCGGTGAGCACCCAGAGGAAGTGCTTGACCTCGATCTTGCCTTCGAACGTCAGCCCCTCCTGCGCCAAGGCGCGGTTCACAGCGTCGCGCGCCACAGCGTCGGCCTTGAGCCGCTGGTTCGTTTCCATCAGGTTCAGCAAGCAGGTGTCGCACACCGCCACCAAGTCACATCCCTGACGCTCGGCCAGTGCCAGGATCCGGCCGTTCGCCGTCAGGTGCAGTTGCTCGCTGATCGCGCGGAACTCCCGCGCCCCGGTGCAGCCCGGATTCTCAAGCTCCACCAAATCAATTCCAAATAATGCAGCGACCGCGTGGGTGCTGAGATCGAGCTCGCGGCAGGTCCCCTTGGCCGAGCATCCGGGAAAATAGGCGTAGGTGCGTTTCATTTGACTTCCTCACTCGACTCGTACGTCTTGCTGATGACCTTCGCACCCGGCGCTCCCCGCTTCAGGAAGGCCTTGCCCAAATCGATCTTGCCCCGCGGCACCAATCGCAGTGCCAGTCTCAGGGCATTCAGAGTGAGGCCCTTGGTCTTGAGCGCCAGCACGGCAGCGTTAAGGTAGCCACGTGCCTTGACCACGTCCAGGAACGCGCGTGCGTGCCGCGCCCCCGGTACCACGCCCGCTTGGTACACCAGACGCTTGAGCGGCTCGATCGCCTCGCCAACGATCGGGATGTCGACCGGACAGACCCGCTCGCACTCGTAACAGGACACGCATTTGAAGACCTGCGCCACCTCGCCGGCCAGACGCGCACGGTCGCCACCGTCGCGCGGGTCCTGCGCCAGCTCGCTCAGGGCCACCAGCAGGGCGGGTCCGGCAAACCCGCTGTCCGGTTGCTTGAGCACCGGGCACACCGACTGACAAGCCAGGCATTGGATGCAATCGCGAAGATGCGCCGTCGGGGCCAACTGAATCGCCGTCAGCGGTTCGGGAAACCCCCGGTACTCAGCTTTGCGCACCAGCGTCGGCGAGAGCGTGGCCAGGAGCGCCTCGAACGCATCCCGCGAGGTCACCAAGTCGCGAATGACCTGCATACCGCTCAGCGGCTCGATCGTCATCTCCAGCTCCGCTTCCTCCCAGCAGGCAAGCTTGGGCGAGCCGTTGACGTTCACCGCGCAAGTGCCGCATTTCTTCGCGCTACACAGCCAGCGGTAGCCAAAATCCACCGCCATGTTTTCGTGAACGTAATTGAGCACGTCCATGATGCGCATACGGGGAGTATGCGGCACCTCGTAGGCTTCGTAGCGCGGCGTGCGATCGACCGCAGGATCGAAGCGGTAGAGGCGAACCCGAACCTTGTCCGGCTCAGTAGTCTGCTTCGAAAAAGGGCTCACGGCTTTTCTCCGGGGTAAGGTAGGGCGTGGGTATCGGCTGTGTTCGCGACCGCCACTCGCCATTGACGCGGCTGACGATGTTCCGGCACATCCAATTCTCGTTGTCGACGTAAGGGTAGTCGTCCCGGTAGAATGGGCCCCGGCTCTCCTTTCTGTTCATGCCCGAGCGCACCGTGGCCTCGCACGCGTCGAGCATCGAACACACGTCGAGCGCATCCATCCATCCGGTGTTCCAGCTCCGCGACGTGCTCTGCAGGCTGAGTTGGGGAACCAGCTCCCTGCGTACCGCCTGCAGCGCATCGAGCGCAGCATTAAATTTCTGCTCGTTCTTCACGTAGCCGAGCTCCCACATGATCTCGCGGATACGCAGCTTAGCCTGAATCGGGCGCACGCCGTCCCCGCTGGCGCGCAGAAAGCCGAAGACCCTCCCCTCCTCCGCCGCGACGGCCTGCTCGGAGAGCGGCTTCCGGCCGCCGGCAACGGCGGCATCCGCCGCCGCCTCGCCCGCCACCTTGCCGTCGTAGCTGACCGGGCCGACACCGCCCAGGTAATGGCACCCGAGACCGCCGGCGACGTAGAGGCCGGGCAGTTTGGTTTCCATGCGCTCGGTATCAACATTGATCCCGCCCTGACGCATGTGCCAGGTGATGCCGCACTCGATCCGGTCCTTGCCCACGTCCAGGCCCAACTTGCTCCATACCTTGGCTTGGTGCTGATGGGCCTTGGTGATCTCTGGCGGGATGTGGTCGTACCCCGAATAATAGCCACCGTCCCAGCGCGCCTTGCCGGCCAAGACCTCGCGGGATAGACGGCGAATCTGTTCGGTATACGGCGCCGATGAACCCGAGCTGTGGGTCTTCTGCTCGTAAAACATCTCGCCCTGCGAGTTGTAGAGCCTTGACGTCTCCTGCGTTCCCATCAGCGGATTGGGATAGAGATGGAAGCGCATCCACGCCTTCGGCTCGAGCACGTCGCTGGCGTGCCACCACTGGATCTCCAGGTTGGCGAGCTCGGCACCAACGCGCAGCGCCATCGCGATGCCATCTGCCGACTGCTCCCGCGTTCCCGTAGCGCGCGTCGCCAGATAATCCGAATGGCCAGTGGCGAGGATGGTGGACTTCGCCGCGATTGCAAAGAATTTGCCGCGGCGATAATCGAGAACCGTGGCTCCGACCACGCGCTCACCGTCGGTCAAGAGCGACGTTACCGCGCACTCCTCGTACACGGGAATACCGCGGCGAAAGATCTCTCGCCGCCGTTTGTCCATGATGATGGGACCCGATGCTCCCTGTTTGTGGGCAACGATCGCCGGCACACGGCTGGTGATCGCCATGAGCCGCCCCTGGGCATCCCGGCGCCAGTACACGCCGAGGCGCTCGAGATCCCCGAAGAATTCGTTGCGCATGTAGGCGCCCATGCGGATGCAGTATTCCTGGTCCGTCAGATAATGGTTGTAATAGCGAACCGAATACCGCAGCCGATCAAGGTCTTTTTCTTTGGTGCTGACGTCGTGATAAGGCAGGTGGCTGGCGAAGATCGAACAGCCGCTCTTGCCGATCAAGCCTTTCACGACCATCGTCACCTTGGCACCGCGGTCGGCAGCCTTGAGCACCGCGTTCGTACCGGCGGCCCCGCCGCCAATCACTAAGACATCGGTCTCGATCACATCAACCATGTTGGCGTCCTCCATGCGTCGCAACCGCTCGCCCTCTCGGACGGACGGCAGTAAGTAGTCCAGCCTTCATCTGCCCAGCAGCCGCAGACTCGCCATGATTTTCCCCGGCATGCATTTTGTCGTTTTTCGAAATTGCATTCCAATTTACGGAATAATAGCATCGAGCGCTCGGGCGTGTCAACGAACGAACGCCCGGCATGCCGCGTCGGACGAAGCGATCAACGACGTCGCATCGGTACGTTAAAAGCGATCCCTTCCCTCGCCACCGTCAGCCGAACGCCTTCTTGAGCAGTGCCTGAGCGCGCTTGACCGCATCCGCGGGCAAGGTATGCCGCTTGGGAAAATTCGCGCTCGGCCGGGTCGCGTCGATGATCATCTTCGCGGTCATGCCGGCGTGATTCGAGGGATCGAGGATCGCTCCCATCGCGTTGCGGATGATGTCGATGTCCTCATCCGCTTGCATGCGCGTCGCCATCGCCCAGAAGACGTCCCGGTCGTCAAAGATATTGACGTCGTCGTCGACGATCACCACGAGCTTGAGGCTGAGATCGTCGCCGAACGCCACTGCTGCCGCGTTCTTCGCCTGGCCGGGGGCAGGCTTGCGCATGGCGATATAGACGTGCAGCCGGCAGGTTCCCGACTTGGGATAGGACACCGCCGTGGTGTTGGGGAAATGCTGGCGCAGCGTGCGCAGAAGACGCGCCTCCGAGGGCACAGCAAGCAGGCTCGTGTGCTCGTCCGAGATTCCCGGAACGATGTCCTGGTAGATCGCGTCCTTGCGGTGAGTGATCGCCGAGATCTCGACCACATGCTGGGTCGAGCGCTCGGAGGCATAGCCGGTGAATTCCGCAAAGGGCCCCTCTGGCTCTCGCTTGTTGGCGATGATGCGGCCCTCGAGCACAATCTCCGCATCGATCGGCACCTCAACCGGCACCGTGCGGCCGGCGGTGATCTCGAGCGGCTTGCCCATCATGCCGCCGACCACGGCGTATTCGTCGCTGGTGATCGGCCCCTTCCACAGGCCGCCGAAGGTGAACAGCGGATGGGCTCCGATCACCACCGCGATCGGGATGTCCTCGCCGCGTTCCTCGGCGCGCTGCACATAGTTCCACAGGTGGCGCCGGCTGTGCAGGCTGGTGCCGAGCCGGTTGCGGCCCTTCACCTGCATCCGATGGAAGCTCGCATTGCGCACCCCTGTATCCGGATCCTTGGCGATCACGATCGCGTTGGTGATGTAGGGGCCGGCATCCTCGTTGAAGTGGCGCATGATCGGCAGGTAGCCGAGGTCCACTTTCTTCCCCGTCAGCACCACGTCGTGAATGGGGCCGGTCTTGCACATGGCCGGCTCGATGGTGCGGTCGTTGCGCGAGGCCCATTCCTCGATGAGACGCTCCTCCGGCACGCCGAGGGCCAGCGCATAGCGCCGCCGGGAGCCGTACAGGTTCGTCACCACCGGAAAGGGCGAGTCTCCAACCTTCTCGAACCAGACCACGGGTGAATGGCCGGTCTTCTCCATCTCCATGACCAGGGCGCTCGGATCGTAATCCAGGCTCACCTTGTCGCGGATCCGCAGGATGCCGTGCGGGTCGTCCGCCTCGACGTTTGCCAGAAAGCTGCGCAGCGTGAACGCCTGCGACGGTCGGGACATGATTTCTCCTTTGCTTTTGTCTACGGGTATCACGCTGTTCGATGGACGCGGGTGGCCGGCGCGTTCCTCAAAGAATCTTGGAGAGGAAGGACACCAGCCGCTTGTCCGTCGTGTTTGCGAAGAACGCCTCGGGGGGCGCCTCCACCGCGATGGTGCCGCCCGCCATGAAGACGATGCGGTCGGCCGCCTCGCGGGCGAAGCCGAGCTCGTGCGTGACGATGACCATCGTCATGCCCGTGCCGACCATTTCCCGGATCACCTGCAGCACCTCGCTGACCATCTCCGCATCGAGGGCCGAGGTGGGCTCGTCGAACAGCATGACGCGTGGCTCCATCGCGAGGGCCCGGGCAATGGCCACGCGCTGCNNTGCTGGCCGCCGGAGAGCTGGTCCGGGTATTTGTCGATCTGATCGGCAATGCCGACCCGCGCCAGCAGGCGCTCGGCGCGTGCATTCGCCTCCTCGCGACTGGCCCCGCGCGCGCGGAGCGGCGCCAGCGCAACGTTCCGTCGCACCGTCATATGGGGGAAAAGATTGAAGCTCTGGAAGACCATGCCGACCTCGCGCCGGATGCGCTGCACGTCGTGCCGGCTGCCCGGCAGCTTGATGCCGTCGACCGTGATCGAGCCCTGGTCGATGCTCTCGAGCGCGTTGATGGTGCGGAGCAACGTCGACTTGCCGCNNGTACCGTAACGCCGTGTGAGCGCCTCGCACAGTATGATGTCGTCGGCGTTGTTCTGGGTCATCTTGTCTTCCGGACGAGTTTGCGCTCGTAGCGCTGGGCGAACAGGCTCAAGGGAAAGATCAGCATGAAATAAAAGATGCCGACCGCGGTGAAAAGTTCGAAATAGCGATAGGTCTGGCCGCTCACGATGCTCGCCTCGTAGACAAGCTCGCCGACGCCGATCGCCGAGGCAAGGCCGGAGATTTTGACCACCAGGGTCACCAGCCCGATGAAGGCGGGAATCATCATCCGCAGGGCCTGGGGCAGGATTACGTCTACCCAGGCCCAGAACTCGTGGACGCCCAGCGCCCGTGCCGCTTCGCCCTGGCCGCGGGGAACGGCAAGGATGCCGGCGCGGAAAATCTCGGCGAGTAAAGCGCCGGCATAGAGCGACATCGAGACGATCGCTGCCGAGAAGGACGACAGGCGGGTGTTAAGGATCAGCGGACCGCAATAATAGATCCAGAACATCACAACCATCTCGGGAATCCCGCGCATCACCGTCACGTAGACCGAGGCGATCCAATAGAGAAGGCCTCGCTCCAGGAGCTTCCCGAGACAGGCAACCAGCCCCAACACCGTGCCGATCGCCAGCGAGACCAGAACCAGGATGAGGGTGAGCTGGACGCCGCGCAGAAGCTCCGGCAGATGGCGAATGATGGTGTTGGTGTCGAAATGCATGGGTCCGGCAGCACGGCGGGTTAGCGTGGAATCCGCGTGGCGATCTCGAGCCAGCGGGCGAGCCGGCCCACCATGAGATTGAGCAGCAGATAGAGCGCGCCGACCGCCGTCATGATCTCGATGGGCTTGAAGGTGTAGTCGCTGATCTTCGTCGCGACGGTCATCAGCTCGCCGACCTGCAGAAGGCCAAGCAAGGCGCTGCCGTTCAGGAAGCTGAGCGCCAGGTTGGCGAAGGGCGGGATCATGATCTTGAGGGCCTGGGGCAGGATGATCTCGAGCCACAACGACCATGTCGGCAAGCCGAGCGCCCGGGCGGCCTGCCATTGCCCCCGCGGGACGGCCTGGATGCCCGCCCGCGCGATATCGGCAAGATAGGCGCTCGACTGCAGCGTCAGGGCGAGGCAGCCACTCTCCAGCGCCGTCGTCGAGATTCCGGTGATCACCGGCAGGCCGAAATGCACCCAGAAGAGCTGCACGATGAGCGGCGTATTCCGCCACAGCTCCACATAGGCGACGATCAGCCAGCGAAGCGGCCCGATCGGCAATTGCAGCAGGATGGCAATGATCACGCCGACGCTGAGCCCGACGACCAGCGCAGCCCCTGTAATGAGAAGGGTGACGATGGCCCCGCGGAGGAGCGGCTGCCAATACTCGATCAGAATATGGAAATCGAGCGTGGCGACGAACTTCCATTCGACGGTCGCATAGATCCCGTAGACAATTGCAAGCCCGGCAACGAAAGAAATTGCGCTCGTCCAGTCAAGGCGGCGCCATACGCGCGCGAAGACCGCCGAGGAAGCCGAGCCCGTATTTGCCACTGTCTCTTGTGTCGCTTGGCTAAACGGGCGCGGCCGACGATCCGCGGGCGCCGCGGCGCCCCGAAGAGCCAGCGGCGCTCCAACTCATTTTAAGCCCGATATCCACTTGTCGGTGATCTGCTTGAGCTTCCCCGAACGCTCCAGGTCGTTGAAGAAGATGTCCATGTATTGCTGGAAGTGGTATTCGCCGCGGGGCAGCATGAAGGCGAACGGCGTCGGGTCGAGAAGCTTGTCGCCGATCGGCCGCAGCTTGAGGTTCGCGTTCTGCTTCATGAAGATCAGGCTGCCGACATAGCCGGCGAAGGCGGCGTCAGCCCGCCCGGCGGCAACCTCGAGGAGGTGCGGCTGCGTCGCGTCGGAGGTCAGCAGCTTGACCGTCGCACGCTTGAAGAAACCCTTCGCATAGGTCTCCTCGGCGGTGCCCGCTCGGGTGACGATCGTGATGCCTTCCTTGTCGATGTCGGCATAAGTCTTGGCGGTGGAGCTCAGCGGCACGAAGATGGTCTTCGTCTCGGCGGCATACTGACGGGTGAACAGCACCTGTTCCGCGCGGCCCGGCGTAATGTAGGTCGCGGCGGTGGAGAGATCGCATTTGTGGGTATTGACGCTCGGCACAAGCGCGGAGAAGCTCGTATCGACCCGCTTGACCGTGACCCCCAGAGCCTTGGCCAGCTCGCCCTCGATATCGATGTCGAGTCCTTCCCACTCGTCGGTCTTGGGGTTCTTCACATTATACGGCGGGTAGGCCGCCTCGCAGATAATGATCGAGCCTCGATCCTTGATCTGCTGCAGCAGCGAGTCCGGCTCGGCACTGGCCGCCGCGGTGGCCGTAAACGTTGCAACGATGGCGAAGGCGACTTTCCATTCATTCATGACGTAGCTCCTCTTTCTCAGTTTATGGCGATATTCCTCGCCCGTCCGCAGCATCGCGTCCCCCTTTGTAGAAGTCGCGAAGCCATTCTGCGCCGATATGCAAGATCCGGAGTCGGCTTGAAACTCCATCGGGCTTCGTCTGCCCACCACCTCGGAGACTCGGCGCAACTCGGCAATCGCTGCTGCCCGCAGTGCGTCAGTCACCGATAACTACCGTATTCTCGGGCAGCCAGGACAGTGTAACCGCTTGTCCGATCTGCCACCACGACGCGTCTTGCCCGATACCGACATTGGGCTGATTGACATCCAGCCGTGCATCGTCATTCAAACGCACACGAATCTTCGACCGATGGCCAAGATACGTCACGTTTTCGATAATACCTTCCATGCGGTTTTCCAAGCCGGCGGGAGGCCTGCCCGCGTGGGCAAGGAGCAGCAGCTCGGGGCGGATCGAAAGATAGATCGAACTCCCCTGCACCGCGTTGGCGGAAGCCGGCGCCTTGACCACGGCGCCATTCGCCAGCCGGCAAACCAGATAGCCCCCTTCTTCGGCAACAATCTGCGCCGCAAAAATGTTGGACTTGCCGATGAAATCGGCGACGAAGCGATCCACCGGCGAATTGTATATCTCCATCGGCGTGCCGAACTGACGCACTTCGCCGTGGTTCATTACGATGACCTTGTCGGAGAGGGCAAGTGCCTCCTCTTGATCGTGGGTTACGAACATCGTCGTGATCCCCACGCTCTGCTGCAATTGCCGGAGCTCGACTTGCATGTCGTCCCGAAGATTTTTGTCAAGTGCGGCCAGCGGCTCATCCAGCAATAACAAGGCGGGATTGATGGCGATCGCTCTCGCCAGCGCCACGCGCTGCTGCTGACCGCCGGAGAGTTCATGCGGATACCTGCTCCCCAGCCCGTCGAGCCGGAGCAGACGAATCCCTCTCTCTACGGCGTCCTTCTGTGCGCTCGCCGTCCAATTCCGCATCCTGAGGCCGAAGCCGATGTTCTGCTCGACTGTCATGTGGGGAAACAGGGCATAGTCCTGAAAGACGATCCCGATGCCGCGCTTGTGCGGCGGTACGCCGTCGATACGCACGCCATCGATGAGAACCCGCCCGTCATATTCGGCAAACCCGGCCAGCACCCGCAGCAGGGTCGNNTCTTGCCGCAGCCGCTGGGGCCGAGAACCGTGATGAATTGGGATGCTTCCAGCGTGATGGAAACGTCCCTGAGCGCGACCGTATCGCCGTACCGCGCGGTCAGGTTTTCAATCTCGACCCTGTTGTTCATGCGGCATTCACCGTTTGGTTAGCGCCTCGAGCCCCAGCAGGCGATTCAGCACCAGGACCAGCAAGCACACTGAAAGCACGATTGCCGACGAGATAGCTGCGCCGGTGGGATCGTTCTCGGTCTGGACGAAAGTGTAGATTTCGACCGGAAGGGTGGTTCGATCCCAAACCAGGAACTGGGTCGCGGTAAAGTTCTCGAAAGACGTGACGAACGCGAACACGGCGGCCGTGCCGAGACCCGGCCGAATGAGCGGCATTGTGATTAGCCAGAAGGCCTTCCACGGCGGCGCGCCCAATGAACAGGCCGCCTCCTCCAGCGAAATCCGCGCCCCCATCATCGTCGAGACGACCACCCTCGCCGCGAATGGCAACGTGATTACCCCGTGCAGGAGGATGAGCGAGATCATTGAGGTGAAGATGCCAAGGGTGGAAAGCGTCATTAGAAAGGCCAATCCGACGACGACTTGGGGAACGATCAACGGCGACAGAATGGCTGTGAGCAGCAGGTCCTTGCCGGCGAACTTATAGCGGACGATCGCCAATGACACCAGGATCGAGACGGCGACACTCCAAATCGTCGACACGACCGCGAGAAACAGCGTCATCTGGATGGCCCGAAGGAAACCGTCGCGGTTTACGATGTTGGCGTACCAGCGCAGCGACAGGCCATGCGGCGGAAAGTTCTGCTCCACCCCTGCGTTCAATGACACGCCGATGAGGACGATCAGCGGGAAGACCAGGCACAGGACGACCCCGTATCCGAGCGCCTTGACGACGAGGCCCTTGCCCATGTTCCCTTTGCTCCTCATCGCCGCGGCAAAAGCCGGCCGAAGGCCTTCTGCGCGCCGTAAACGATGACACAGCTGATGACTAGCATTGTCATGGCGACAGCCGAGGACAACGGATAGTCCATGGCGCCCATGGCCTTGCTGTAGATCAGGTTGGCCACCATGTCGTAGTAGCCGCCTCCCAACAGGGCCGGAATAATATAGGCAGTCACTTCAAACAAATACACGATGACGACGCCAGCAGCTATTCCCGGAATGGTCAAGGGGAGGATGACGCTCCAGAAACACCTGAGCGGGCTTGCGCCGAGTGCTTGCGCCGCCGGCTCCAGGTTCTTGGGAATCGCGTGCAGGCTGCTGTAGATCGGAAAAACCATGAAAGGGATGGAGACCAAGACCATCCCGATTGCGACACCGATTTCATTGAACAACAGTTTCAGCGGCTGATCGATCACCCCGAGGCCCATGAGTACCTGGTTGATCAATCCGTTGCGGCCAAGGACGAGCATGATCGCATAGGTGCGGATGACGTACGCGGTGAAGAACTGGACAATCAGCACCAAACTGATCAACAGCAGCATGCGTGGCGTCGCCCTGTACATGAGGTACGCAACGGCATAGCCCAGGACGAGCGTCACTGCCGTGCAGTACATCGACAGCACGAGCGACCGGGAAACGTAGGCGAGATAGAACGCATTGCCGAAGAACCTGCCGTAATTCGCCAGTGTAAATCCGGTGCCGACCTGCGCCATGCCGGCGTTGGGCAAGAAGCTGTAGGCGACCATCACCCCGAGGCAAGCGAAGAAAAATAGAACCACCGCCAGCGCTGGCGCGACGAGCGGGACGATCGGCCAGAATGACGCTTTTCTCATCGCCGTCCCAAGGGCAATCGGTGCCGTCTTATTCCGTCAGGCATCGCCCAAGTCAGAGCCGCGAACGCAATCGTGCGCGCGGCCCGCCTCGGTAGGTGACGAACGCCAGCGACCACCGGGTTGCTCAAAGTGTCGCTGCCACGTCACCGATCGCTTGGTCGACTACGCTGACAATCGAGTCGGCTTCGCTCGCGGTCAGGCAAAGCGGGGGCGAGAAGGAAAGCGCGTCTCCGGGTAGCGGCCGGAAGATCACGCCGAGCTCGCGCGCCCGCCGCGAGATCCGGTCGGCTACCGCGAGCTCGGGCGCAAACAGCGCGCGGGTCTTGCGATCACGCACTAGCTGCACTCTGCCGAGCAGCCCGACCCCGTCGACGAAGCCGACAATCTCGTGCTTCAGCAAACCCTTGAGTCCGTCGAGGAGCCGATGGCCGATGCGCTTGGCGTTGCCCGCGAGATCCTCACGCTCCAGGATATCGAGGTTAGCGAGCGCGGCGGCGCAGGCGGTCGGATGGCCGCTATAGGTGTTGCCGTGGCGAAAGGCGCCCTGCTGCTCGTTCGCATAAAAAGTCTCGAACACCGGCGCGCTCACGGCGGTCGCGCCGAGCGGCACATAGCCACTGGTAATGCCCTTCGCGAAAGCCATGATGTCCGGGCGCACCCCCCAGTGGCGCGCGCCGAACATGTCGCCGGTGCGGCCGAAGCCCGTGATGACCTCATCAAAGATCAGCAGAACATCGTTTCGCGTCGCAACCTCCCGCAGTTCCTGGAGATAGCCGTCCGGCGGAATAATCACGCCCCCCGCCCCCTGCACGGGCTCGACGATAATTGCCCCCACCGTGTTGGCACCTTCCGACTTGATCATCTGCTCGAGCGCCCCGGCACAAGCCAGGGCGAAGCGATCGTCCGGCGCGTCCACCTCGCGCAGGTACGGGTCCGGACATGGCGCGAAAAGGAAACCCGGCAAGAGCGGCTCGAACATGGCCCGGTTCGCGGGCATCCCGGTTGCGCTCATCCCGCCGAAGTTGACACCGTGATAGGCACGATTGCGTGCGATGATCTTGTACTTTTCCGGCTTGCCCTTGAGCTTCCAGTATTGCCGGACGATCTTCAGCGCAGTCTCGATCGCTTCGGATCCGCTGCCGGAAAAGAAGATCTTGTCCATGCCTTCCGGCTGCAGCATGCCGACCAGCCGCTCGGCGAGATCGATCGAGGGCAGGTTGGTATAGCCCTCGAAGCAGGAGAACCACGACAGCTTCTCCATCTGCCGATGCACTGCCTCGACGATTTCCTGCCGTCCATAGCCAACGTTCACGAGCCACAGCGAGGCGTGGGCGTCGAGATACTCGCGGTCGTTCTGGTCGTAGACCTTCGAACCCTCACCCCGCACGATGGATAGCAACCCATGCTTCTCGACGTAGTGCGTGCGGCTAAAAGGCGGCCAGCGGTACTTCAGAGAGCGCTCCGTAACAATATCGTTGATGCTCATGACCCTAATGCTCCTTGGTAGATGCGATCAGATGCGTGCTGTGACGCATTTGACCCGGTAGTACGACTTGAGCGCTTCCAGACCCTTCTCGCGCCCGAACCCGCTCCGCTTGACTCCGCCAAACGGCGTCTCGACGCCGCCAGCGAAAAACTGGTTGATGAACACCTGTCCCGCCTCCAGATCGCGCGCCAGGCGCAGCGCACGAACGATATCGCGGGTATAAATTCCGGCGACCAATCCGTATTGGGTCCCATTCGCCAGCGCGAGCGCTTCCTCGGCCGAGTCCGCAACCTGTACCGTGAGCACCGGGCCGAAAATCTCCTCC
>PLYG01000130.1 GCA_003153335.1 Betaproteobacteria bacterium
GGATGGAAGGGGCAACCCGTCGGCCGGTTGAACGGGTGGGGAATCGACCCGCTGATGGTCGGAAGCTTCGCCCTCGGCACGGAGTCGATGCTTGGAATGGACTGCAGCAGCGCCTTCGTATAGGGGTGTTTCGGATCGTGAAAGATGTCATCGACGTTGCCTTGCTCGACCACCTGGCCCAGATACATGACGGCGACGTCGTCGGCCATCTCTGCGACAACGCCGAGGTTGTGGGTAATGAGCATGATGGCCATCCCCCGTTCCCGCTGAATCTTTCGCAGGAGATCCAGGATCTGCGCCTGGGTGGTGACGTCCAGGGCCGTCGTAGGCTCGTCGGCGATAAGGAGGCGCGGATCACAGGAAAGAGCGACTGCTATCATCGCCCGCTGACGGAGCCCGCCGCTCAATTCAAACGAGTACTCGTCGATACGGCGCTCCGGCTTCGGGATGCCTACGCTGCGCAACGCTTCAATTCCCCGGCGTCTCGCCTCCTTCCGGCCGACCGCATTGTGCAGGAGGACCGCCTCGATGAGCTGTGCTCCAATCGTATGAACGGGACTGAAGGAGGTCATGGGCTCCTGAAAGATGAGACCGATATCTCCGCCTCGAATCGAACGTATCTCCCGGCTGTTGGCCTTGAGCTTGACTAGGTCGGTTTGCGATCCGTCGGCGCGGGTAAGAACAATCTCTCCTTCGACGATTCGACCGGGACGATCGACGATCCGCAGGATCGACTGCGCCGTGACGCTTTTGCCGCAGCCGCTCTCGCCGACGATGCCAAGCGTCTTTCCCGGGAAGACGTCGAAGGAAGCGCCGTCGACGGCTTTGGTCGTTCCCTCGTCCTGAAAAAAACTGGTCCTTAGATTCTTGACGGACAGGAGCGGTTTCGTGTCGTTCTGCATGATCGGTTTCGCGTGTCGTGGAGGCGTCAATGGGGCCGAGAGTTGAAACGGGATCGAGCGGCCTCGCTAAAATCTTCCCGTCTACAAATAAGGGTCGGCCGCGTCCCGTATCCCGTCGCCCATGAAATTGAACGCGAGGACCGCAATGATGACGGCAAAAGACGGGAGGAGAAGCCAGGGAGAAATGACCAAGGCCTGGATGTTCTGGGCATCCTGCAGCAGGACACCCCAACTGATCGCAGGCGGCCTTAGCCCCAACCCGAGGAAACTCAACGAAGTCTCGCTGATAATGATCGCAGGGATCGCCAGGGTCGTCGCCGCGATGATGTGGCTGATGAACGAGGGCACCATGTGGCGGAAGATGATCCTCGCCTTGCTGCAACCGAGGAGCTCGGCCGCCATGACGAAATCTTCCTGCTTGAGGGAGATGAATCTTCCCCGGACGACCCGGGCGAGTTCGGTCCAGCCGATGAGGGAAATGATGATCGTGATGGCGAAGTAGACCTGCACGACGTCCCAGTCGGCGGGAAGGGCAGCGGCAAGGCCCATCCACAGGGGAANNGCCACCGAAATAGCCCGATACGCCGCCCAGGGCAACGCCCAGCACAAGACTCAAGGCCACGCTGACCAGACCTATGGTCATCGACGTCCGCGTTGCGTACATGAGCCGCGACCAGAGGTCGCGTCCCTGCATGTCGGTTCCCATCAGGAACAGCGACTCGCCCGCCTTGGCGCCCTCCACCGCGATCAGATGGCGGTCGCTCGGAATGAAGCCCAGCACTTCCCAAGGTTCTCCGTGGCCGAAGAACCTGATCTGGATCTTGTTGCTCGTATCGGGAACATACACCCGCTTGAACGTGAGGGGGTCGCGGGTTCCCTTCAACGCATACACATACGGTCTGAAGCTTCCCTCGTCCATCCAGTGAATCGGCTGCGGCGCCATCAGCGATCGCTGGGCTTCCGATTCCTGGGGATCCACATAGGCGAAAAAGTCGGCGAAAAGCGCAACCAGATAAAAGGCAATCAGGACGATGGTCCCGCCCGCGGCGAGCCTGTGCTTCTTGAAGCGCCACCACATGAGCTGCCATTGCGTGGCGACGGCGATCCGGTCTTCGGCCACGACCCCGGCTTTCTGCGGTGGCGCGTGCTCCGCCATCACTGCCGCCCCAACCGTATTCTCGGGTCGACCCACATGAGCAGCAGGTCGGAAACGAACGTCCCGATGACGGTCATGACCCCCAGCAACAGGACGATGGTTCCGGCCAGGAACATATCCTGCGCGATCAACGCCTTGAGGAGCAGAGGACCGACCGTCGGCAGGCTCAAGACCAGCGATACGATAATGCTTCCGGACACCACGTAGGGAAGGAGGTAGCCGATGGTGCTCACGAACGGATTGAGGGCCACCCGGACCGGATACCGCATGATGACCCGGTATTCCGAAAGTCCCCGGGCTCGGGCCGTCATGACATAGGGCTTCCGCAATTCGTCGAGCAGGTTCGAGCGCATGATGCGGATCAACTGGGCGGTTCCCGAAACGCCGAGGACAATGGCCGGGATCGGCAGATGCTTGGTGAGGTCCCACACCTTCGCCATGCTCCAGGATTCTTCGACCATATCGGGCGAAAACAGACCGCCCACGTTCGCGCCGAAGTAGGCGAAGCCGACGTACATGACAACGAGAGCCAGCAAGAACCCGGGAATGGCGAGCCCGATGAAACCGACAAACGTGAACACGTAATCCAGGAACGAATACGGGTAGACCGCGGAGTAAATCCCGATCGGCAATGCCAAAGCCCAGGTGAATATGATCGCGGCCACGGAAATTACCATGGTCAAGGTAAGACGGTCGCCGATGACATCGGTAACGGGTCGTCCCCATTCCATCGCCATGCCGAAATTGCCCTGCAGCATCAGGCCCATCCACTTGACATATTGAATCGTGATGGGCTTGTCCAGACCGAGCTGTTCGCGCAGCGCCGACGCCTCTCCCTCCGACACCGCGCTACCCGACGCCGACATCGAGGCGATATACGAGGTCACGTAATCGCCAGGAGGCAGGTGGATGATCATGAAGGACAGGACTGAAATGGCCCAGACCGTCAGCACGGCAAGCATCAAACGGCGAACGATATAAGCCAGCATCGCAACTCCTGTGAAAAGCAATCACCCGAGAGCCTGTCGGCGCCCGGGTGAACCATAGCCGCCCGCTTCGCGGACGGCTGCTTTCCCGCTACTTGAAGTAAAACGTGATCGGCATCGAGGTATGCGGAGTCCGGGCATGCTGCGCGTTCACCTGCCGCTCGGGAACGTTACCCATATTGTTCTTCACAATACGCACGCCCATGAAGGCAGGCGACTGACCGACGGTGCCGATGCTCCAGGTCTGCTCCACGATGATCTTCCAGAGCTCCTTCCCGTTCTTGATCCGATCCTCTTCCTTCATGCCGAACGCGTTGCGGAAGAGATCGAAGGCCCTGAGCATTTCGGGATCATCCGGCTTCTTGCCGGAGGTTCCCTTGGAGGAATACCATTTGGCGTAGTCCATCCCCATGTGGGCTTCGGCGGCGTCCACGGGCAGCGCATGGCGGGGGAAGAGGAAGATCATTTCCGAGCCGTCGTTCGCCCAGGTGATCATCTGGTTTTCATTGCCGTTGTCGCGGGTGAAGGCGAGATTCCGCTCCAGTTCCTTGACATCGAGGTCGATGCCGATCTTCTTCCATTGCTGCTTGATCATCTCCCCGACCTGGGTATAGGGAACGAATTGACCGCCGACCGTGACCATTTCAAGACGGAGGCGTCCTTTCCCGTCGGTGCGCGCGCGATACCCGTCGGCATCCTTCTTGGTCAGCCCGACTTTATCGAGAAGCTCATTGGCTTGCTTCAGATCGAGGACAGCCCACTTCTTGTTCCATTCGGGGCCCGGGCTATAGATGGTGTCGGGCGACGGAGCCACTGATCCGGGGGTTCCAACACCGAGCCAGAAGGCTTCGTTGAGCTGGTCGCGGTCGATGCCGAGTGCGAGCGCATGGCGGAAATCCTTGTTCTTGAGCAGCCTGGAAATCTCGGGGTCGGCTACATAGGCGTTGCCGATATGAATCGCCGCGTCCGATCCGTTGAGCGACGGGTCAAGGTGAACGGTGTAGTTGCCCTTCTTGGCGTTTTCGAGGAAGACCGGCAGCTTGGCAAGACCCATGTGCCGTTCCTGAATGTCGTATTCGCCGGCGATCGCCCGCAGGTTGGCGACTTCGGTGTTTTCAGCCAGCGTCATCGTGATCCTGTCGATGTAGGGAAGCTGGTTCCCCGCGGTGTCGACGGCCCAGAAGTAGGGATTCCTTTCCATCGACCACGTTGGCGTGTTGATCGGAGACACGGTCTTCCAGGGAGTCATGACGGGCAGTTCGTTATTCAGCGCCCAGCTGTACCGGTTCTTGAGCAGGGACACCCAGCTATCGAAGCCGAGATCCTTGGCCTTCTTGTTCACCGCCACCTCCGACGAGAACTTGGGCAGGAACTGCTTCAGATAATGGGCAGGCGCATAGGCGCCGCCGAAGTTCTGGAAGGCTCCTCGCGTAGCGAAGCCGGCGCCGATGGCGGTGCTGCCCGCAAGCTGGTAGACGAAGAAGTCGTAGGGCTCGGGGAAATCGAAGGCGACGGTGTAGTCGTCGATCTTTCTCATCGTTCCGTCTTTGCCGTTGATCTGGAACTCGAAGAAAGGCGTGGGGACAATGTTCTTGTTGAGATAGATTTCGTTGTACCAGAACATGAAATCGTCCGCAGTCAAGGGCTTGCCGTCGGACCACCTGGCGCCTTTGCGGAGGAAAATCGTCGTCGTCTTGCCGTCATCGCTGACCTTCCAGTCGCGGGCGAGACTGGGGATGATCTTGGTGCCGGTGTAGTCGAAGGTAAGGATCTTGTCGATCGAATTGATCCGGTTGCCATTCTCATGGTCGGCTGGTCCGGTAAAAGCCCTGCGCCAGTTGCCGCCGTATTTGCCTATTTCGTGCAGAGGCTTCACGACGAAAAGCTGTGAAGTTTCGGGCAAGCGTTTTGCCACCGCGGGCAGCTTTCCCGCTTTCACCTGTGCGGCAAGACTGGGGGCTTCCTTGAAGGTTTTCGGATAGGCCTTGGCGTCAAGGATGATCTCCGGCCCCTCGAGTTTGCCGATCAGCGAAGAGCCGATTTTTGCGGGTTGCGCCGCCGCCGCCGTCGGCGTCGCCGCTTGCGCGGCTGCTTCGCCCGACCGCATCGCCAAGGTGCCGAGAATGCCAAGACCCACCAGCACAAATACTGCGCGCATCAATTTCATACGAACCTCCTTTTGTATTGTTCCGTTTCCCTATCTTTAAAAAACCAACGACTCGAAACCAACCCGGTTGCCTAAGGATAGAATTTCAACGGCATAACCCCAAGTATCCTCGGGCGCTGCACTCCAGTCAACCGCGCACGGTCAACTTCGAATGCCTGACACCTCCGCGGTGGCGCGCATTACGATTGCTTTGATCGCAAGCCAGAACTACAACTCCGCCGCCAGCCGGCAACCCTGATCGATCGCGCGCTTGGCGTCGAGTTCCGTCGCCTGGTCCGCGCCGCCGATCAGGTGGGTCTTGATGTTGGCCGCGGCCAGCGGCTCCATCAAGTCGCGCAGGGACTCCTGTCCTGCGCACAGGATGATGTTGTCCACCTCCAGCCAGGTGGGCGTCTCCCGCTTGTCGCCATGCGTGATCAACAGGCCGCGGTCGTCGATGCGTTCGTAATTCACGCCGTTGATCATCTGCACGCCTTTCATTTTCAGGGTTGCGCGATGAATCCAGCCGGTGGTCTTGCCCAGCCCGGCGCCGAGCTTGCCGGCTTTGCGCTGGAGCAGGATGACTTCCCGCGCGGGAGGCGTGCTCCGGGGCGTGATCCCGGTGACGCCGCCGCGGGCCGCGGCCGGATCGGTGACGCCCCATTCGGCCAGCCATTCCTCCAGATTAGTCGTTGGCGACGGCGCCTCCTGGACCAGGAATTCGGCGACATCGAAACCGATGCCGCCGGCGCCGATGATGGCGACTTTCCGTCCCACCGGTTGGCGCTGCCGGAGCACGTCGACGTAGTTCAGCACCTTGGGATGATCCTGACCCGGGATGCGCGGGTCGCGCGGCAGCACGCCGGTGGCAACGATGACCTGATCGAAGTCCTGCGCGGTGAGCGCCTCAGAACTGGCCCTGACACCGAGGTGCACTTGCACGCCGGTGATCTCCAGGCGCTTCCTGAAATAGCGTAGCATTTCGTGAAACTCTTCCTTGCCGGGGATCACCTTGGCCATGTTGAGCTGGCCGCCGATCTCCGCGGCAGCGTCGAACAGATGCACCTGGTGGCCTCGCTCGGCCAGCGTGGTCGCGGCGGAAAGTCCCGCCGGCCCGGCGCCGACCACCGCAAAGCGGCGCTGTGCGGTGGTCGGGTAATAATTCAGCTCGGTCTCATGACACGCGCGCGGATTGACCAGGCAACTGGACATCTTGCCGGCAAACGTGTGATCGAGGCACGCCTGATTGCAGGCGATGCAGGTGTTGATTTCGTCGGCGCGGCCCATGGCGGCCTTTTTGACGAACTCCGGGTCGGCGAGCAACGGACGCGCCAGCGACACCATGTCGGCGCAGCCGTCGGCCAGTATCTGTTCAGCCACCTCCGGGGTATTGATGCGGTTGGTCGTGATCAGCGGAATCCCGACTTCGCCCTTCATCTTTCTGGTGACCCACGCAAAGGCCCCGCGCGGAACCGAAGTCGCGATGGTCGGCACCCGCGCCTCGTGCCAGCCGATGCCGGTGTTGATCAGCGTGGCGCCCGCGCTTTCGATCGCCTTGGCTAACAGGACCACCTCTTCCCAACTGCTGCCGTTGGGAATCAGGTCGATCATCGACAGCCGGTAGATGATGATGAAATCGCGGCCGACCGCGTGCCGCGTGCGAGCGACGATTTCCACCGGAAGCCGCATCCGGTTCTGATAGCTGCCGCCCCATTCGTCGTCTCGGTGGTTGGTTTCCTGAACCAGGAACTCGTTGATGAAATAGCCTTCCGAGCCCATGATTTCGACGCCGTCGTAGCCTGCGTCGCGGGCCAGTTGGGCGCAGCGGACAAAGGCCTTGATCTGGCGCTCGACGCCGGCGCTCGACAGTTCGCGCGGTTTGAAGGGCGAGATGGGCGACTTGACCGGCGAGGGCGCGACGGCAAACGGGTGATAGGCGTAACGGCCCGCGTGCAGAATCTGCATCGCCAGTTTGCCGCCTTCGGTGTGGACCGCATCGGTGACCTTTTTGTGCCGTTTGGCGGCGCCATGCGAAACCAGCATTCCGGCAAAGGGCTTGATCCATCCGACAATGTTTGGCGCAAAGCCGCCGGTGACCATCAACCCGATGTCGCCCCGCGCCCGCTCCGCGAAATACGCCGCCAGGCGCTCGAAATTGTTGCCGTCTTCGAGCCCGGTGTGCATGGAACCCATCAGCACGCGATTCTTGAGGGTGGTAAAGCCCAGATTGAGGGGCGCCAGCAGATTGGGATAGGGCGAATTGGTCATGTGTATCAGGCGGCGGGTTGTTGGATGCACTCGGCAGCTCCGAGCTTACCAAACTCGGGCTGGCCAATCCGGCGTACTGATGCGGGAATCCGGTACGCTGATAGAACGCCTCCTCTAATTGCCGGCCGAATCGAAACCAGAGGCTGGAACCCTGCGTAAAGTCAGTGATTCCACCCAAAATTCAGCATGTGATAAGCTTTAACTCCATGATTTACCAAGACCCTGATCAGACCGACGACGTATTGCCCGCCCCGTTGATTGCGGCGCTCGCCAATGCGCTTACCCCGGATTCGCCACCGCCTGAGCGCGCGGAGCGGGTTCGTCTGCGGCTGCTGGACAAGACGCGCGCCGATTCCCCGCAGGCACGCATGGCGCAAGTGATGGCCAATGCCTTCATACCCCTGCGCGGCAGCACGCAACCCGGCGAAGGATGGGTCGAAATGTTGCCCAAGGCGCACGTCAGGCTGCTCTTTACGGACGGCAAAGCGGAGTCCTACATGATCCGGCTCGAACCGGGCGCCTGGGCGCCCGCGCATGAGCATCCTGCCGACGAAGAATGTCTGGTGCTGGAAGGCTCGCTGTGGCAAGGCGACATTTTTCTCAAAGCCGGGGATTTTCATGTGGCGCGCCCCGGCATGAAGCACGGCGAGCTGCGCACCGAGACCGGCGCGCTGGTGTTCATCCGTTACGCCAAGCCGCTGTCGCAATACCTCCAGATGTAATTCCACAACGGCGCGCGCCGCTGCGTGTGCTGCCTGCAGCAATTCCCGACATGCCTGAACAGCGGGGGAAACCAGGCCCGCTCTGCCTGCGTACAACCTGGACGCGGCCCGGCAATGGCTCTTGCAATGGAGAGAGAAATCATGGTGGCAGTCGACATCCGGTTTGACCAGACGGAAAGGGCGGGAAGCCCCCCTGACTTTGCTATACTCCCCGCTTCTCAGCGTCCCAGCCAGGTGCCCATGCCCGAACCCGCTGAAGCGGCTCGCGGCGCGACGCAAGTCGAGTCGCAATCTGCACACGATGCCGCGCTGGAAGCCAATCTGCGCGAATGGATCGTTGCGGTGGTGCGCCGCGACGAAGCCGCGTTTGGCAAACTCTACAACGCAACGGTAAACCGGGCCTGGTCGGTGGCGATGCGCATCACGCGCCAGGCCGAAGCCGCTGAAGAAGTGGTTGAAGATTGCTTCTGGCAGGTATGGCGCGAAGCCGAGCGGTTCGATGCAACCCGCGGCCGTGTGTTCACCTGGGTGCTCACCATCTGCCGCAGCCGCGCGCTCGACTATCTCCGGCGCAAGGATATCGCGGAGCCGATGGCCGAAATCGAGACCTTGCGCTCGACCGAGCTCGCCGATGACAAAGACCCGCTGGACATCCTCGGTGCCACCGACCGCGCCAGCGCGGTCCACCGTGCGCTCGAACAACTCAAGCCCCGCGAACGGCAGCTTATTTCACTCGCGTTTTTCCGCGGCCTGACCCACCAGGAAATCGCCGATGCGTGCGCGATGCCGATAGGCACGGTCAAGACCGCCATGTACAAGGCATTCAAGCAAATGCGGGCGATACTCGGCGGTGAAGGTTGGGAGCTGGGCGATGACTGAACGCAGCGTGCTACCCCCCGCTTTGGAGGCGCGGTTGCTCGAGGTGACGCAACCGGATCCCGAGCACAAGCTGGACGCGATGGACGCGGCGACCATCCGCGAACGCGTGCTCAAGCGCATCCACTCGACACGAGCGCTGACGACGATTCAGGTCGATGAAGGCGAGTGGGCTCCGTTCAGTCCCAAGGTCAGCATCAAGGTGTTGCGCCGCGATGTCGACACCCAGAGCTACCTCTTGCGGCTGGAGCCGGGTGCGGTCTTGCTGCCGCATGTGCACGTTCACGACGAGGAATGCATGGTGCTCGAAGGTGAAATGCGCATCGGCAATCTAGTGGTGAAGCAGGGCGCCTATCATCTGGCGCCCCGGGGGGTTGCGCACGAGCCGATTCGTTCGGAATTCGGGGCGCTGTTGTTCCTGCGCGGCGCGATTCCCGCGGCCAGCCAGGTGCGCTGGGGCCGCGCGGCGGTGCACGCATTGACCGGCAGGTAGCCAGAACGCCTCGCCAAACAGGTATCATCGGGGTTTCCCGTCTGTAGCCCGCAAGCAGCCAGTTGCGGGCCCATTCCAGTATACGCATGGATATTGCATTCATCGTCGACCCGCTCGACAGCCTCAAGGCGTACAAGGATTCCAGCATCTCGATGATGCGCGCCGCCGCGCTGCGGGGGCACAGAATCCATACCTTCGAGCAGACCGACCTGGTGTGGCGGGCAGGTCGGGTCGTGGCAAACGCGACCCCGCTCACCGTCCATACCGACAACGCGGAATGGCACGACGCGGGCGCCGCCGCCGTCAAGGCGCTGGATGATTTCGACGCGGTGCTGATGCGCAAGGATCCTCCATTCGACATGGAGTACATCTACAGCACCTATTTGCTCGAGCTGGCGGAAGGCGCCGGGGCACGTGTCTACAATCGGCCACGGGCGATCCGCGACCACAACGAAAAGCTGGCCATCGCGAAATATCCGGAGTTCATCGCGCCGACCATCGTCACGCGCCAGGCGGATGTGATCCGCGAGTTTCTGGCCGAGCACCGCGACATCATCCTGAAGCCGCTCGACGGGATGGGCGGCACGTCGATTTTCCGGGTTCGCGAAAGCGACCCGAACGTGAATGTGATTCTGGAGATCATGACCCAGGACGGCCAGCGCAGCGCGATGGCGCAGCGCTATATCCCCGCCATCAGCCATGGCGACAAGCGGATCCTGCTAATTGCCGGCGAGCCCGTGCCCTATGCGCTGGCGCGCATTCCCCGCGAAGGCGAGTCGCGCGGCAATCTTGCCGCCGGTGGACGGGGTGTCGCGCAGCCGCTGAGCGCGCACGACCGGCGCATCGCCGAGGCGCTGGGTCCCCGTCTCTGGGCGGAAGGGCTGTTGCTCGTGGGCCTCGACGTCATAGGCGAGAACTTGACCGAAGTCAACGTGACCAGCCCCACCTGCATGGTCGAGATCACCGAGCAGACCGGGTTCGACGTCCCGGGGATGTTCATCGACGCGCTGGAGCGCGTGGCGCGCTGAACTGGCGCCGTCTGCCAGGCGATCATCCCCATCTATGGGAAGTCAACCGGTCATGATAAATTTCATCCTCGACATTTTCGAATCCGGCTCATGATCGGTGTCGTCATCATTGCGCATGCAAACCTGGGCGACGCGCTCATACGCTGTGTCTCGCATGTGCTCGGCTCGCGCCCGCCGAAATTCGAGTCGTTGACCATCGGCAAGCATGACGACGCGTTCAGCCTGCTTCCGCAAGCGCGAGAACTCATTGCATCGCTGGATGACGGCGAAGGCGTCCTGATCCTCAGCGACATCTACGGCGCGACGCCCTGCAACCTCGCCTGCAAGCTGATCGTTCCAGGCCGGGTCGAGATCGTGACCGGGGTCAGTCTGCCGATGCTCGTCCGCGCGTTCACCTACCGCGACAAGGGTCTGCCGACGATGACGTCCAAAGCCCTCAGCGGCGGACGCGATGGCGTGTTGCATGTGGAACCGAGCCCCCTCCATGCAACAACGCGAACTTGAAATCCTCAACAAGCTGGGCCTGCACGCACGTGCGTCGGCCAAGCTGACCCAGCTCGCCGCCAGGTTTCCATGCGAGGTGAGCCTGTCGCGCAACGGGCGGAAGGTGAACGCCAAGAGCATCATGGGCGTGATGATGCTGGCGGCCAACAAGGGCAGCAGAGTCATCCTCGAAACCGACGGCACGGACGAGGCCGCGGCGCTCGAGGCGCTCGCGGCGCTGATCGCCGACTGTTTTGGAGAGGGCGAGTGAGCTTCCTGCTGCACGGCATCGGCGTTTCCGGCGGCATTGCCATCGGCCGGGCGCAGCTCGTTTCGCACGCGACGCTGGAAGTCGCCCACTACGAGATCAAGCGCGAGCAGGTGCCGTCCGAAATCGAGCGCTTCGACGCCGCGGTCAACCAGGTGGCACGGGAACTCGACGCGCTCTGGGGCCAGATTCAGGAAACCGATACGCCTTCGGAGGTCGGCGCGTTCATTGATGTTCACGCCATGCTGTTGCGCGACGAGATGCTGGCCAAGGCGCCGCGCGATATCATCGCCGCCGAACTGTGCAACGCCGAATGGGCGCTGGTCCAGCAGATGAACCGTCTGGTCGAGCAATTCGAGCAGATCGAGGATGCGTACCTGCGCGAGCGCAAGCAGGACGTCGTGCAGGTAGTCGAGCGGGTGCTGACCGTGCTGCTCGGCAAGCCGGGGCCGGTGCTGGCGCAGCATCCGGAGCAGCGCACGATTCTGGTCGCGCATGATTTGTCGCCCGCGGACATGATCCGCTACAAGAAGCACGCCTTTGCCGCGTTTCTCACCGATCTGGGCGGCGCCACATCGCATACCGCCATCGTCGCCAAGAGCCTCAACATCCCGGCCGTCGTCGCGCTGCATAACGGCCGCAGCCTGATCCGCGAAAACGAGTGGCTGATTGTCGATGGCGCGCATAACGTCGTCATCGTCAATCCCGACAAGGCGGTGCTGGCCGAGTACCGGCTGAAGCAGGAAGAATTCGACCTCGAACGGCAGAAACTCAAGCGGCTGAAAACCAAGCGGGCGACCACGCTCGACGGGCAGGTGGTCGAGCTGCATGCGAACATCGAGCTTCCCAGCGATGTGCGCGATGTGCTGGAGAGCGGCGCGAATGGCGTCGGCCTGTTTCGCAGCGAATTCCTGTTTCTGAACCGTTACGGGCTGCCCACCGAGGATGAGCAATTCGAGGCGTATCGGTCGGTCGCGGTGGGGTTGGGCGGCCGGCCGGTCACGATTCGCACCTTCGATCTGGGTGCGGACAAGAACATGGAAGGTATCTCGGCCGGTCTGGACCGGGTGACGATGAATCCCGCGCTGGGACTGCGCGCGGTGCGCTTTTGCCTATCCGAGCCGCATTTGTTCCTGACCCAGCTGCGGGCGATACTGCGGGCGTCGCATTTCGGCAAGGTGAAAATCCTGATCCCGATGCTGTGCAATGTCTATGAACTCACGCAGGTGCTGCAGTTGATCGACCGCGCCAAGGAGAGCCTGCGCGTCGAACGCGCGTCGTTCGATGAAAACATTGCGGTGGGCGGAATGATCGAAATACCTGCCGCAGCGCTCTCTATTGGGGGGTTTGCGGAGCGGCTGGACTTCCTGTCCATCGGCACCAACGATCTGATCCAATACACGCTGGCAATCGATCGCGCCGACGACGCGGTGGCGCACCTGTACGACCCGACGCATCCGGCCGTATTGAAGCTGCTGGCGATGGCCATCAAGGGCGCGAACAAGGCTGGCATTCCGATTGCGGTCTGCGGCGAAATGGCCGGTGAGGTCAGCTTTACCCGGATCCTGCTTGGCCTGGGAGTGCGCGAATTCTCGATGCACCCCAACCACCTGCTCGCAGTCAAGCAGCGGGTGTTGAACAGCGACGTGCCGCAGCTTGAAATTACCGTGAACAAGATGCTCAAGACCGATGATCCGGACAAGATCGCCGTGTATATGGAAAGGCTGAAGCTGTAACCCGTAGGATGGGTCGAGCGCAGCGACACCCATCTGCCAATTCGAGAACAACTCTTCATCCCGCCAACAAAACGAAGATCGCCCCGCGAAGTGGGTCGCGTACGATCCGACCAGATGGGTGTCGCTGCACTCGACCCATCCTACAAATTTGACTTGAATACGGAACAATGACAACTACCCCCGAGTCGATCGGCATCGTGCAGGCGCAGACGTTGCGTTTCACCGAACCGTTGCCGCTGCAATGCGGCGAGACCATCGCCGGCTATGAACTTGTCTATGAGACGTACGGCACGCTCAACACGGCTAAGTCCAACGCGATCCTGATCTGCCATGCGCTCAACGCTTCGCATCATGTCGCCGGCATGTATGCGGATGAACCCGACAACATCGGCTGGTGGGACAACATGGTGGGTCCCGGCAAGGCGGTGGACACGAACAAGTTCTTTGTCGTCGGGGTCAATAACCTGGGGAGCTGCTTCGGCTCCACCGGCCCCGCGTCGCTCGACCCGCAGACCGGCACGCCCTACGGCGCGGCGTTTCCGCTGGTCACGGTCGAGGACTGGGTTGACGCGCAGGTGCGGCTCGCGGATGCGCTGGGCATTCTCCAATTCGCCGCAGTGATGGGCGGCAGCC
>PLYG01000445.1 GCA_003153335.1 Betaproteobacteria bacterium
GTCGGCGGTACCTTGAATGTCGATCAAGGCACGTATATCAACATACGCGATGTGCACATCCTTGCCGGTGGCGTGCTCAACGGCGGCAGCGGATCGATCACGTATGCGGGCAGCTTCAGCGTCGATCCGGGCGGTCAATACAATCAGCAGTCGGCGGTGGTGCAGCGCAATCCGGTTTGTTTGGGGGTCTTCTTCGGCGCCGATCCGGTTCAAGTTCCGACGTTGGGGAACACCGCACTCATTGCGCTGGCGGCGTTGTTGCTATGGCTTGGCAGTCTGGTCTTGGGTGAAAAGGGCATGCTACGGCGCCGGGTCAAAATGAGGGAAGCGGATCAATGAAACAACCGGCACGAGCGCGCTTGGGGATAAGGTCGGCCACCATGATCGAGTTGCGTCGCTTCCAGCGCAAAGCGCTCAACGAGGCGGCGAGTTCTTCAATAGAAAGCCCGTGGTCCAGCGCTCGCACGAAAGAAAGGAGCCTTGCCCGTTTCGCTTGGCCCCTTTCGCTCAACTATGGGGTAATCGGCGCTTCAACGCCGACCTGAACGTGCTGCTAGAGGTCCCCGGCGAAACGCTCCAAGAGAACCCACGATGAGCAAAGAACAATCGCCGCGCGGATCGACACCTTCATCGCACGCCGAAGAGCAGGCGCCACAAGAGACATCGCTGAAGGATAGGATTTCCAACCGCACAACGCCGAGATCCTGCCGCTTCGTGTAGATTTCTGCGGTGCTGGAATGCGCGGCGCGTGACAGCCCATACGGAAAATCCCTTCCCAATTCCGCACGCTGTAGCCCCACAGAACTGGGGTCGATAAGTCCATACGGAAATCATTTGAATGTCAACAGCCCCTAGTCGTGGGTGAGTTTCTTAGCTTCGACGAACAAGGCATCGCGCGACGACGATAGCTGCCCCTTGCGATCCGACACGACGGCGGAGTCTGCCTTGAACTGCTGGAGCGCCTCGCGCGCCGCGGCGCGCACCAGGGACGGCGCGGGCCCGCCTTCGACCTGCCGGCGCTCGATCGCCCGGCGCGGGTCCAGCGCTTCGGCAAGGTTGACGTGCGTCAGATCGACAGGTGACGACAGCACGGATTTCGCGGCCGCGTCCAACTCCGCCAGGCTCACCTGCTGCGGCGCGATGCCCTTCTCGATGGAGCTTGCCACCAGCGCGCCGACGACACGGTGTGCTTCCCTGAAAGATAGTTCGGTGCCACCCACCAGCGTGTCGGCTAGGTCCGTCGCCTGGCTCCAGTGCAGGGCCACGAGATGCTCCATGCGCTTCAGGTCGAAGGCCACGCGCGGCAGGAAGGCGGAGAACGCCTTCAGCGAAGCGGTGGTGCGATCTATGGCATCGAGCGCCGGGATGTCGCCGCTCGTCTGCTCGATGTTGTTGGCGGGCGAGCCCTTCACCATGGTCACGAGCGAGACCAGGTCGCCAATGACCATGGCCGTCTTGACGCGCACTTCTTCCAGCAGCACCGGATTGGCTTTCTGCGGCATCATCGAGCTCGTCAACGCATCGCCGTCGTCCACGCGGACCATGGAGAACTCCGAGGTGGCCCACTCATACAGGTCCGTCGCCAGCTTGTGCAGGTGAATCATCGTGATGGTCGCGGCGGCACCGGCCTCCACGGCGTAGTCCCGGTCCGTGAGGTCGCGGCCATTGCGCAGCAAGCCGCGGAAGCCCAGCAGTTGCGCGGTGCGCTGCCGGTTCAGCGGGTAGCTCGTGCTGGAGATGATGCCAAGGCCCAGCGGGCTGACGTTCAGGCGGTCGTAGGCGTTCGCGACACGCGCGAAATCGCGCTCGAGCTCATGCACGTAGGCGCAGAAATAGTAGCCCAGCGTGATCGGCTGCGCATGCTGCAGGTGCGTATAGCCGGGCATGATGCTGTCGGGGTGTTGCTCAACGAGCCTGATCAGCACCCGCCGGAACTCCAGCAGGTGATCCATGAGCTCCAGCATGTGCGTGCGGTATTTCATTCGGCTCAGCGTGCCGTAGTAGTCGCCCCGGCTGCGGCCAATGTGGAGCATGCCGCCCGTGCGGTCGCCCAGCGCCTGGATCACATGGTTTTCGAGATTGGGCAGCGAATCGCCGATGCCCGCATCGAACTCGAAATTCTCAGCGCCCCTCTGCCGGAGTGCTTCGAGTTCCTTGAGCAAGGCCACGGCCACGTCGGCACCGATGATGGACTCTTCCTTGAGCATCAGCACGTGCGCGATGTTGATCTCGATTGACGACTGGAATGCCGGCCCGTCGACGTGGTCAAGGTAGATTCCCTGGAAAAACGCGCGCATCTCGGGCGTGGGTGGGTGTTTCAGGCGCGAGCCGACGCCGTACGATGTCTTTGCAAATGCCAAATCCTGGTCCATGGTGTACACCTTTGTATGTCTTGAGTGGGGGGCTACCGGCAATTGACGGTGCCGGTGTACTTCGAGTAGTCCGGGGTCTTGCCTGGCGAGCGCACCACCTTGACGGCGTCCTCGCGCTCGAGTTCGGTCGTGATGTGCTTGCGGATACTCTGCGAGAAGAAGTTCTCGTTCTGCATGGTCTGAAGCGCGTCGTTTATCCACTTGCGCAGGTCTTCTTCGCCCTTGCGCACGCCGACGGCGGTGGCGAAGCCGATCTCGAAGTCCGGGCCGTTGATCTTCAGCTTGGCATTGTTCACGGCGATGGTGTCTATGGCCGACGAGTCGTGGAGAAAGCCGAAGCCCCTGCCATTGGCAAGGTCGGCCACGGCATCGCTCACCGTCTTGAACTGCCGCACGTTCTGGCCTTTAAGGCACTTCTCCGCGAACTCGCCATAAGGCGTGCCCGAGAGCACCAGTATGGCCTTGCCGGTGGCGCCGTTCAGATCATTGAACGCGGGCGTTTGCGCCACGGTAAGCATTTTGCCGAACGAGGCGAAGTATGGGTCGGAAAAGCTGATGACCTCCGCGCGCGCGGGCGTGATCCCCAGCGTGGCGATCAGGAAGTCGACGCGCTTGCTGGTCAGAAAGGGCACGCGGCTTTCTGCCGTGACGCAGGTGAAGGCGACTTTCGACGCGTCGCCGAAAGCGTATTCGGCCATGCGCCGCGCCATGTCGGGCTCCAGGCCTTCATTCTTGCCGTCCGCGCCAATGGTGCCGCGCGAGGGGTAGTCGCAGCGCACGCCGACCTTGAACTCGCCTTGCGCCCTGAGCGCCGCCGGCAGCGTGGCCTTCGGTTGCGCCGGTGGCGGCGGCAGTTGCGCGTTGGCAGTTGAAAACGGCGCCCACAGCGCGGCGGCCGCAAGGCAAGCCGTTAGGATGCGGCCGAACAGTTCGGAAGGTAATTTGTTCTGGATTTTCATGATATTTCCTCCAAGGATGGGTTGAGAAAATGACTAGACGTGCAGTCTTCGCTCGAGCCAGCGCGCCAGTGCGTTGAGCGCGTTGGAGAGCACGAAGAAGACGACCAGGACGGAACCGAGAATGGGGATCGCGTGCGTATTGCCCGTCGTCAGTGTTAGGCGCTCGATGCTCAGCCGGGCCAGCCCCAGAAAATCATGCACGCCGATCAGCGATGAAATGGTCGTCAGCTGAATCAGGATGACCACGACNNAAGTGAACCCGATGGCGGCCGATGCCTCGAATTGTCCTCGCGGGATGGATTCGATCGAACCCCGCACCAGCACGGCCAGATTGGCGCTGCCCCACAAGGTGATCGCCAGTTCGGCCGCCAATACCGCCGGAAGCCTGATGCCCAGCGCCGGCAAGGCGAAGAAGATGAAAAACACGGTCACGATGACCGGCAGCCCGCGCCACAATTCAATGTAGACGCCGATCAGGGGCTTGAGTGGGAACACGCGCAGGGTCGCCAGCAAACCCAGCAGCAGACCCAGCGCGATACTGGCCGCGATCGACACCGCGGCCATCTCCAGCGTGGCGCCCAGGCCATGCAATATCTGGCTTGAGACGGGTTGAACCCAGGCCGGAAAGCTCATAGATCCCCTACCGTGCCGCGCCGTGCCAGATGGGCCGTGATTCGGGACAGGCCCCACGACAGGAGCAGCACCATCCCCAGATAGGTCGCCGCCAGCACCGCAAACATCTCGAACACCCTGAACTCAATGGCAACGATATTGGTCGCGACATAGGTGAGCTCCGCGTAGGCGATCACGCTCAGATACGCCGAATCCTTGAGCACCGAGATCGAGGTGTTGCCCAGAGAGGGCAGCGCGACGCGAACCGCCAGCGGCAAGGCGATCCAGATGAATCGGAGGTGCCCCGGCATGCCCAGCGCGGATGCGGCCTGCATGGCGCCCGGCGGAACGGCGATGAAGGCCGCTCGGAAATTCTCGGTATTGTAGCTCCCGCCCCACAAGGCCAAGGCCAGGACGGCGACGTGGGACACTTCCAGGCGAATGCCAAGATCCGGAAGCGCGTAGTACAGAAAAAAAATCTGGACTAGGATCGGCGTGCCGCGAAACAGCGCGACGTACGCGGTGCCGATCTGGTTGGCCACCGGAACCCGGTAGGCGCGGGCTGCGCCGAACACCAGCCCGATAAGGACGGCGGCCATGATGCCGAGCACGCTGGCCCCCAAAGTATGAAGCAGCCCTTGCGCAAGCTCAGGCAGATGCCTCCATATGGCCTGGGCATCGAAGGCATAGCCCGACGGGTCACTCATGAGTGCTTTCCGTCGAAGCCGTGAAAGACAGGCTGCTGGACATGGCTAGCCCTTGATTCTCTTCAGGAACTGCTGGGTCCGGGCCTCGGACGGATTCAGCAGCACGGCCCCGGGCGCGCCCTGCTCGATGATCTGCCCGCCGTCCATGAAGACCACGCGGTCGCCGACTTCGCGCGCGAACTGCATCTCATGCGTCACCACGACCATGGTCATGCCGTCGTCGGCCAGTTGCCGCATCACGGCCAGCACTTCGCCGATCAGCTCAGGGTCGAGGGCGGAGGTCACTTCGTCGAAAAGCATCATCTTGGGCTCCATCATCAGCGCCCGTGCGATCGCCACCCTCTGCTGCTGGCCGCCCGAAAGCTGGTTCGGATAGCTGCCGGCCTTGACGGCGAGGCCCACCCTGGCCAAGAGCTCACGCGCGCGTTCTTCGCAAATGGCCCTAGCCGTCTTGTGTATCTTGCGCGGCGCGATGGTGAGGTTGTCCAGCGCTGTCAGGTGCGGAAAGAGATTAAACTGCTGGAACACCATGCCGATGCGCTGGCGCAACTCGTGTTCGCGGTACGCCGACACGGAGCGCCCCTCGAACAGTATGTCGCCGCCATCGATGCTCTCCAGCCGGTTGAAGCAGCGCAGCAGCGTGCTCTTGCCGCTGCCGCTCGGCCCGACGATGACGACCACCTCTCCGGCATGGATGTCAAGGTTGATGCCGTTCAGCACCTCATTGGCACCAAAGCGCTTGCGCAGGTCGCGCACTTCAACCAGGGGACGCGCTGATACAGAAAATTCAGTTACCATGGCCGCCGGTTTTTCCGTCAAACGTTTGCTCTTTTGCGACAGATAAGGATAGGAAATTCAGCCGTCCGAGTACAAGTCAGGTATCTTGGCCGTTGGCTCATCTGTCAAGAGCCTTGTCTAAATTTACCTTGGTCAGGCGTTCGCACGCAGTGCGGTACCGATCGTCTCAATCATTCGCGCTATCTCGTCTGGCGTGGAGAAATAAGGCGGCGCCATTAGGATGCAGTCGCCGTTCAAGGATACGAATTTCAACCGCACGACCCCAAGTATCCTCGGGCGCTGCACCCCGGTCAACCGCGCATTTTCATCTTCGAATCCCTGACAGAGCCTGTATTCTGTCTGTCCCACCCGCGTAACGGCAATTTCTTATCGAATCGGCAGAAATAACTGGCTGCTCGTTGAGTCGAGCGACGATTGCATCTTGTTCGAGGTGGCATGCTGACCAACCTGTTTGTGCCCGAGACGCTGAGCTTTTCCGACCTTGGCCTTGAGCGCGAGCCAGTAACGCAGCGCTTGCTGTTCGCACCGGGGGGGTCGGCGGAGACGAGGTCGTGTTCTTTTGCTCCGGGCACGGGGTGCGGATCGGCGGCATGAACCATCTGCTTCCCGTAGATGTTCGGGCGCAGACCGAGGTTCAGGTTCGCGACGACAGCAGCGCTCTCGGCGATCTCCTGGCTGACATTGCCCGGCAGAAACCCGCGTTGACCCTCGTCATCGTTGATGCTTGCCGCGACAATCCGTTCCCGAAGAGAGGTCGGGCGATTTGCGGCCGCGGCCCGATTACTGCGCTGGCCGGTTTACCGGTGGCATCCTGCGAAAACGACTCGTGCTTTCAACCTATAAGAGCCACGGGGTCTATGTGATACCGGCAACCGAGAAGCCAAAAATACATAAGCTGTGCGTCCGGTACGGCGTGATCGAGCAGAACACCTGTGCACAAATGCAATGTGGGTTCGAAATCCATGTTGGTTAACTCCAGATGCAGGGAATCAGATGGAGTGCGCCGCTACGTAGCCGCCGATGGCCTTCGGTATCGCAAGCGAGAGCCAGGGGAAATACGCGATCAGCACGATAGTTGCGAACATCGCAATAATGAACGGCGTCATCGGCGAGAACAGATGGCGCATCTCGACCTTCGCGATCGCCGATACGACGAAGCATGCGGTTCCTATCGGCGGCGTGACGAGCGAGATCCCGAAAATCGCGAGCGAGAAGATCGCGAAGTGGATGGGATCGATCCCGGCCTGTTGCGCGAGGGGGATGAAGAGCGGCATCAGAATGACCAGCGCCGGGATGCCGTCCATGAGTGCGCCGAGGATCCAGAACAGGATCATGACGATCGTTATGAACAAGAGATAGTGCGAGGTGAACCCACCGGCCCATTCAACGAGCGCGTCCGACGCCTGGTTGTAAGCGAAGATGTACGCGATGGCCGACGCGATACCGACCAACCCGACCACGACGCCGGTGAGCCGCGCCGTTCCAAGAAGCACCTCCAACAGCGTGGCTATCGAGATCGAGCGGTAGACCACCATCGTCAGGAATGCGGTGTAGAGCACCGCGACGACAGCGGCCTCGGTCGCCGTAAAGATCCCCGTGAGGATCCCGCCGAGAATGATCACCGGCGCGAACAGCGCCGGGAGGGCGGCAACGAATGATTTTGCGGCCTCGGGGAATGAGAAGGTGATCCGCTCGTTACTCGGCTCGATCCCCGTCTTGGCGCGGTAATAGATAATGATCGCCTTGGCGATGCCCAACAGAATCGCCGGGAGCAGCGAGGCGAGGAACAGCTGTTTGATTGAAAGGTTGGAGATCGTTCCCAGCACGATCATCGTGATCGAAGGCGGAATCAGGATCCCGGTGCCGGCAGCGGCGGCGACGATCGACGCCGCCCATTCCTTGCGATAACCGGCCTTGGTCATCATTGGGATCATGACCGCTCCGATAGCGGCCGCGTCCGCATTGACGGACCCGGAGATTCCCGAGAAGACCATGGTCGCGACGACGACGGAGATGCCAAGTCCGCCAGGTAGCCAGCCGACGATGGCTACCACAAACCGTACGAGCGATGCCGACATCCCGCCTTTGCCGAGAAGTTCACCGGCCAGGATGAAGAGCGGGATCGAGAGCAGCGCAAAGGAGCTGATCCCGCCGTAGACCGCGCGTGCCAGCTCCGAAAACGAAAGACCGGTCCCGACGAACGCGACCGCTGCCCCGAGTCCCATCGCGGCCAGAATCGGCGCGCCCAGCACTAGAAGCACGGCGAAGACGACCAGCATGAGGATGATCGTCATGCACTTCCTCCTGTACGCCGGCCAAACCGGCGAGATGTCGTGATTGAAAGAGTCATACGGTGAAGGCGCCCGCTTGTTCGCGCGTGTGGTCCCTATCCTCTACGACGCCTTGGCGTCACGACCTCCAGGCAGGAGCCGGATGCGGGAAATCCCCGCGTCCGGATCCGCGGCGGGGGCTATGGCTAACCATGATGCCTACTCGGACCACCATCCAAGTCCGGACGCGCGCTTTGCGGCGATCGGATGATCCGGGGCAGGTCACGCAAGACGTGATAAAGCCCGAGCGCCGCGCCGACCGGCAAACTCGAATAGACGGCCCATAGCGGGATTCCGCTCGCCGGACCCGACTGAATTGTCTCGCCGGCGAAGAAAGCATAGCCGCCCACTGACAGCAGCGCGAAAAAAAACAGCGAGGCGACCCAGGCGATCCGTATAGTGGCAGCGTGCATGGCGGGGCTCAGGTGCGAGAAGAATCGCACTTCTATGTGCGCGTGCTCGCGCTGCGCGACTGCCATCCCGGTCAGGGTAAGCCACGCGAACATATACGTTGCCAATTCGCTCGACCACGAGAGCGGATACGAGAGAACGTACCGGAAGATGATCTGCAGCGAGATGTCGACGACAATCGCAACCAGCAGAAAGATCGCGAGGGCGTTCTCCAGACGGAGAATGCCCTCGTCGAGCAGATCCAGGTTATTGCGACGCTTCGACGATGTCATAGAGCGTGCCGAGGTTCGACTTGTTCTGCGCCCAGATCGGTTTGACTTTGCGCTGGAACGCGGGTATGTCGCACTCGTTGATCATCGCCCCCATCTGGGTAGCGCGGCCGTAATCTTTGTTCTCGGCTTCCAACCAAATCTTCCGCTCGTTCGCAACCGCTTCGCGAACGACGTCACGAAATATCGTCTGGATCCTGGCCGGTTGCGCATTGAACCACTTGGCGCTCGCGAACACCGGGTCGATGCCGAGCAGATGCTGCGTTTTGGTGAAGTACTTCGCAACCTCGATATGCTTCATCGAAATGAAATACGGCACCGAGTTTTCCGCGGCGTCGACGACGCCTTGCTGCAGGCCGTTGTACACTTCGGCGAACTCGAGCGGTGTCGCCTGCGCGCCGAGCAAGTTGAACGTCGCGATCATGATCTGGTCGGGTTGCACCCGGATCTTGAGCTTCATCGCAGCGAACTCTTCAGGCGTCTTGAACGGACCTTTCACGTTGTAGACGCTGCGGATGCCGGAATCGTAGAAACCGAGGGTGATGAAACCGTACTTCTCGGCGACCTTGGCGTACGCATCGCCCAATTTTCCATCGAGCGCCGCATAGAGCTTCTCGCGGGTGGTGTACAAATAGGGCAGATTAATGATCCCGAGAGCCTTGTCGTACGTCGTCGGGAAGCCCTGGCCGGTCTTACACATCTCGAGCGTGCCGTTGCGGACCTGCTCGTTCATCTGCGTATGGCCGCCAAGGACACTGTTCGGGAAAATCTTGACTTCGTACTCGCCCTTCGTCGCCTCGGCAAGGCGTTTGGCGAAGAACAGGTGGGCAATGTATTCGGGGTTGTCCGTCGGCGTGATGTCACCGAGCCGAACGGTAATCTTGGCGGGCTGCGCGCGAAGTATCGCCGGGAATCCGAGCGTCCCGGTCGCGGCGGCAACGGAGATTGCGGCCGATTGCTGGAGAAACTTGCGGCGATTTCCTGTCATGGTTGTTTCCTCCTGTGCGCCGGCTGGACCGGCAAGGTGTTGTGAATGAAAGAGTCGTACAGCGAAGCCTCCCGCTTGCTCGCGGGTGTCATCCCTATCCAGGTGTCATCCCTATCCTCTACGACGCCTTGGCGTCATTACCTGCTTTTATTATTCTTGCTTTCGTTAAGTACTCAACGGAAAGCTTACAGGATCAGCGGTACCGCCGAACGGTGTCTACGCTCTAATGGATTCGTATTCAACCAGTATAAATCGAATGTCAACGCACGATCTTGTCCATGTATGGCTGGTATCTTGAACCGGTATAAATCGAATGTCAACGCACGGTCCGTGTTGAAGCGCGGCTCCGTTGAGTTGTGCACCATCTGATCGCGCGCGGGGCGATCTGCAGCGCCGGCGTGCGGTCAGTGCGCCTTCTCGGGCGGCCTGCCGCCTCTCGCCAAGTCGCACGTTTTGGGCATTGTCGTCGATGACGCGTTTGATTGGCACGCCACGGGTACCTTCATTGGGGCGCTCCTCCTTCAATCGTTGGATCTGCGGTCGCTTGCCACTGAAATGGCGGCCCGCTGGACGCGATAGAGAAATTAGACATCATGTATTGACCTGCCGGACCTCAAGCGACGCGGATTAAGCTTGTGGTTTTGCAACCATCGGCTCAGAGCCGCCATTGAGGAGGCAGGTCATGAAAGAGTT
>PLYG01000024.1 GCA_003153335.1 Betaproteobacteria bacterium
AGGCCAAGGATGCGGCCGAACTGATTGAAGTCGATTATGAAGTGCTGCCTGCTGTCGTGGACACCGGCTCCGCGGCGAAGGCCGCGACCGCCGTGCACGACGAAGCGCCGAACAATGTCTGCTACATCTGGGCGTTGGGCGACAAGGCGGCGGTCGACGCGGCATTCGCGGGCGCTGCGCATGTGACCAAGCTCGATTTTATCAACAACCGGCTGATTCCCAATGCGATGGAGACGCGCGCCTGCGTCGCTTCCTACGCGCGCTCGGACGAGTCGTACACCTTGTACACGACCAGCCAGAACCCGCACGTCGAACGGTTGCTGATGACGGCATTCGTGCTGGGATTGCCCGAGCACAGAGTGCGCGTGATCGCTCCCGACGTGGGGGGCGGCTTCGGTTCCAAAATCTATTTGTATGCCGAAGAGACGGTCTGCGTGTGGGCCTCCAAGCTGATCAACCGCCCGATCAAGTGGACGTGCGATCGCAGCGAAGCGTTCCTGACCGACGCGCATGGCCGCGACCATGTGTCCAGGGCCGAGCTGGCGCTGGACAAGGACGGCAAGTTCCTGGCGCTGCGGGCGCATACGACGGCGAACATGGGCGCGTACCTGTCCACGTTTGCTTCGTGCATTCCGACCATTCTGCACGCAACGCTGCTGGCCGGCCAGTACACGACACCCTCGATTTACTGCGAGGTCACGGCAGTGTTCACTAACACGACGCCGGTCGATGCTTATCGCGGTGCGGGCCGGCCGGAAGCGACCTACCTGCTCGAGCGGCTGGTCAGCATCGCGGCCAAGGAAATGGGCATTGCGCAGGGCGAGATTCGCCGCCGCAACTTCATCACCACCTTCCCGTACCAGACGCCGGTGGCGCTGATGTACGATAGCGGCGACTATCACACGATCATGAACAAGGCCGAGCAACTGGCCGACGTTGCCGGTTTTGCCGCGCGCAAGCAGGCATCGGCGGCGAAGGGCAAACTGCGCGGCATTGGGTATTCGAGCTACATCGAAGCCTGCGGCATCGCGCCGTCCAATATCGCCGGCGCACTGGGTGCGCGGGCGGGCTTGTTCGAAGCGGGCGAAGTGCGCGTACATCCGACGGGCAAGGTCACGGTTTTCACCGGCTCGCATAGCCACGGCCAGGGNNTTCGGCATGGGCACCTACGGCAGCCGTTCGCTGGCGGTCGGCGGCACTGCCATCGTCAAGGCGGTCGACAAGGTCGTTGCCAAGGGCAAGAAGATCGCTGCGCACTTGCTTGAGGCGGCCGACACCGACATCGAGTTCAAAGATGGCAAGTTCAGCGTTGCCGGCACCGACAAGAGTATCCCGTTCGCGCAGGTAGCGCTGACTGCCTACGTCCCGCATAACTATCCGCTGGACAAGCTGGAACCCGGGCTGAATGAAAATGCTTTCTACGATCCGACCAACTTCACGTTCCCGGCGGGAACCTACATCTGCGAAGTCGAGGTCGACCCCGATACCGGCCACGTGCGCATCGACCGCTGGACTGCGGTGGACGACTTTGGCAACATCGTCAATCCGATGATCGTCGAAGGCCAGGTCCATGGCGGACTGGCGCAGGGCATAGGCCAGGCGCTGCTTGAAGGCTGTGTGTACGATCAGGAGACGGGGCAGTTGCTGACTGCCTCGTACATGGACTACGCGATGCCGCGCGCCGCCGACCTGCCGAACTTCACCGTCGCGACCACCTGCACGCCCTGCACCCACAATCCGCTGGGCGTGAAGGGCTGCGGCGAGGCGGGCGCCATCGGCGCGCCCCCGGCGCTGATCAGCGCCATCTGCGATGCCACTGGCGCGCGCGACGTGGCGATGCCGGCCACGCCGCATCGCGTGTGGCAGGCCATGCAGCAATCCAAAGCAGTCAAAGCAGCATAAGGAGAAATCACCATGCATCCATTTCAACTCCACAAGGCATCCAGTGCGGCGCATGCCGCGACGCTGCTCGCGGGCAAGGCCGACGGAAAATTCCTGGGCGGGGGGCAGAGCCTGCTCGCGGCGATGAAGCTGCGGCTGAACGCCCCATCCGATCTGGTCGATCTGGCGGCCGCCGCCGACTTGAAGGGCATCAAAGCGGACGGCAAGACCGTGACCATAGGCGCGATGACGACCCATGCCGACGTCGCGGCGAACGCGGACGTGCAAAAAGCGATTCCGGCGCTGGCAGCGTTGGCCGCCGGCATCGGCGATCGGCAGATCCGCAATGTCGGCACTCTGGGCGGATCGCTGGCCAACAACGACCCGGCCGCCGACTACCCTGCCGCCGTGCTGGGACTGGGCGCCACCATCCATACCAACAAGCGCTCGATTCATGCCGACCAGTTTTTCCGCGGCATGTTCGACACGGCGCTGGAGAGCGGCGAACTGATCACCGCGGTCAGCTTTCCGGTTCCGCAGAAGGCTGCGTACATCAAGTTCAAGAACCCCGCGTCGCGCTTCGCCATCATCGGTGTGCTTGCGGCGCAGACTGCGGCCGGTCCGCGGGTTGCGGTCACCGGCGGCGGCTCTGGCGTGTTTCGCGTCGCCGACATGGAAAAGGCGCTGGCCGGGAACTGGTCCGCCTCGTCCATCGCCAATATCAAGGTGCCGGCCTCGGGCTTGTCGTCGGATCTGCACGGCAGCGCGGAGTATCGCGCGCACTTGGTCGGAGTCCTCGCGCAACGCGCGGTTACCGCGGCCAAGTAGTGGTGCAGAGCGACGCAGTACAATCCCGGTTCCCGTGGATCGACAGCCCCCGCATGGGGGCTGTTTTTTATCAGGTGACCCAATGACCGGTCTTCCCGGTACTATCGATGCAACCCAGGCGCTGCTGGCGGACGCCGACTATGTGGCTGACCGTGGCCTGGCCGCGACGATTTTTCTGGCGTTGAAAATGCAGCGCCCGCTGTTTTTGGAAGGCGAGGCCGGCGTCGGCAAGACGGAAATCGCCAAGGTGCTGGCGACTGCGCTCGAACGGCAACTCATCCGGCTGCAATGTTATGAAGGTCTCGACATTCATTCGGCAGTGTACGAATGGAATGTGCAACGGCAGATGATAGAAATCCGGCTGGCCGAAGCGGAAGGGCGCAAGTCCAGCGAGGGTTTGGGTCAGGACATCTACTCCGAGCGCTTCCTGATCAAGCGGCCGCTGTTGAAGGCGTTGCAGTTGAGCGCGACGGGTGCGCCACCGGTGCTGCTGATCGACGAGCTCGATCGCACGGACGAGCCGTTCGAAGCCTATTTGCTGGAAGTGCTGTCGGACTTTCAGGTCACGATACCGGAACTGGGGACCATACGGGCTGCCGAGCCGCCTATCGTGATCATCACCTCCAATCGCACCCGCGAAATTCACGACGCGGTGAAACGCCGCTGTCTCTACTACTGGGTCGATTATCCGGATGCGGCGCGCGAACTGGAAATCCTGCGGCGCAAGGCGCCGCAGGCGTCGGAGACGCTGACCCGCGAAGTGGTCGCCTTTGTGCAGCGGCTGCGGCGGACCGAGCTGTTCAAGCTGCCGGGCGTGGCCGAAACCATAGACTGGACCCGCGCGCTGCTGGCGCTGGACGCGCTGGTGCTGGACCCGCAGACCATCAACGACACGCTGGGCGTGCTGCTCAAGTACCAGGACGACATTGCACGCGTACAGGGGTCCGAAGCGGCGGCGATCCTGCAGGAAGTTCGCACCCGCCTCGCGCAATCGGCATGATCCCGGCGCTACCATCGACCATGACCCCCGGCCGGCTGGCCGAGAACGTGATGCATTTTGCGCGCGTGCTGCGCGCCGCCGGATTGCCAATTGGGCCCGCGAGCGTGATCGATGCGGTAAATGCGCTCACCGTTGCCGGGGTCGAGCGCAGGGAAGACTGGTACGCGACGCTGTCGTGCATTTTCATCAAGCGCCGCGAACACCGCGCGGTCTTCGACCAGGCGTTCTACATTTTCTGGCGCGACCCTGCGCTGCTGGAAAAAATGATGAGCCTGCTGTTGCCGCGGGTGCACGGCCGCGCCGTGCCACCGCCGGATGTCAGCAAGCGTCTGGCCGAAGCGCTATTGCCGCAGGCTGAAGAAGGCATGCGCCGTAACGAGCCGCCGGAACAGGTCGAGGTCGATACCACGCTGACGTTTTCGACGCTGGAGCGCCTGCAGCATCTGGATTTCGAAGCGATGAGCGGCGAGGAGTGGCGGGCCGCGAAGTCGCTGATCGAAAAAATGCGCCTGCCCATACGCAGCATCGCCACGCGGCGGCACAAGCCGGACCCGCGCGGCACGCGCCTGGACTTGGCCGATACGCTGCGCAAAAGCATGCGCTGGGGCGGCGACAGCCTCGTGCCGCAACACCGCAGCCGCGTATGGCGGCAGCCGCCGCTGGTGGTGCTGTGTGACATTTCCGGATCGATGCATCGCTACACCCGGATGTTTCTGTATTTTCTGCACGGGATCGCCCGGGAGCGCGAACGCCTGCACGTGCTGCTGTTCGGAACACGTCTGACCAACATCACGCGACAGTTGAAGCACCGCGACGTCGACGTCGCGGTCAATCAGGTTGCCGCGTCGGTGCAGGATTGGGCGGGCGGCACGCGCATCGGTCCGTGCCTGCACGGGTTCAACCAGAGGTGGTCGCGCCGGCTGCTGGGCCAGAACGCGGTCGTACTGCTGATCAGCGATGGGCTGGATCGCGACAACGCGGCCGAGCTGTCGCAGCAAATGGATCGCCTGCACAAGTCCTGCCGGGAACTGATCTGGCTCAATCCGCTGCTGCNNGGCATCCGCGCCATGCTGCCGCACGTGGACCGTTTCCTGCCGGTGCACAATCTCGAAAGCCTCCGCGATCTGGCCGCGGTGCTGTCGGGACCGGAACTGCGGCGGCCGGAGCCGCGCAGTGCGCGCAAGGAAACAGTACCGGTTGCGGCTGCGCCTTTCCTGTCGCCTTCGCAGCTGCCGGGGGGCGCGACCATGAAACTCGAAGCCTTTCGACCAATCCAGAACTGAGGTAAGCCATGGACATGAGCAATTCCGTTTCGCTGCCTTCGTCGCAGGCCCGGGTGTGGGAAGCGCTCAACGATCCCGCAATCCTGAAGCAGTGCATCGACGGCTGCGAGTCGATAGAAAGGACCGGCGAGAACGAGTACAAGGTGGCGATGACGGTCGCCATCGGACCCGTCAAGGCAAAATTCAAAGGCAATCTGCGCCTGACCGACATCGATCCGCCGAACGCGTACACGCTGCAGTTCGACGGACAGGGTGGTGTGGCCGGGTTCGGCAAGGGATCGGCCAAGGTGACGCTGACGCCGGAGGGGGCCGGCACCCGACTTGCCTACACGGTCAATGCGCAGATCGGGGGCAAGATCGCGCAACTGGGATCGCGGCTTATCGACGGCGTCTCGAAAAAGATGGCTGACGATTTTTTCAAGGCGTTCAAGGCGGCGATTGCGCCGGCGGAAGCCGGGGCAGGGGCTGCCGCTGCGCCAGCCACCACGCCTGTGTCCGGCGCCGGCGCAATGCTGCGGCAGTGGCGATGGCTATTGGTGGCCGCCGCTGTCGTAGCGATGGCAGCGATGGCCGCCTGGTACCTGCTGGCAAAGAGGTAAGCCATGACCGGCGCTCTCGCCCTGAAGCGCGCGGCACCTTCCCTTGCCTCCGGTCAAGCAGTACGATTTGCGCCGCGTGCGGCGGGCTGCTGGCTGGTGACCGCGCTGTGCGTGGGGCTGCCGGTTGCCGCCGCCGCGCAGCAAGTCGTCTTCGAGGGCGGCGCGGTGCCGGCGCCGCTGACCGCAGTGCCGGCGGATGCGACGCGCGGCAAGATCGTGTTCGTGCAGCGGGAAAAAGGCCATTGCATTCTGTGCCATGCGCTGCCGGATCCCGAGGTTCGCTTCGCCGGCAATGTCGGTCCGCCGCTGGCCGGGATCGGCTCCAGACTGAGCGCAGCGCAATTGCGGGGACGCATTGTCGATCCGACGCAGGATGAGCCGGATAGCGTCATGCCCGCCTACTACCGGACCAGCAATCTCAACCGGGTTGCCCGCCCCTACGCGAGCCGCACCGTATTGAGTGCGCAAGACATCGAAGACGTGATAGCGTATCTGTTGACGCTGCGTTGAGAACATTCCCGATGGAACATTCCCCATGGCAACGCGTTTCCTGAAACGACGCCGGCTGCTGCTGATCGGGGCGGGCCTTGCCTGCGCGAGTCCGCTGGTGCGCGCGCAAGCCGACTGGCCGTCGATTCCCGCTCTGGCAACGCTGCTGGGCGGCCGCACGTTGCGGCCTGGACGGGTCACCCTCGAGATTCCAAAACTCGCCGACAATGGCAATTCCGTGCCACTGACCATTACGGTGGACAGTCCGATGACCGAGCGCGAACGCGTGGTGGCCATACACCTTTTTTCCGAGCGCAATCCGCGTCCACGGATAGCCAGTATCGCGCTGGGGCCCGATGTCGGCCGCGCCCAATTCGCGACGCGCATTCGTCTTGCCGGCACCCAGCACATCGTCGCCGTCGCCGAGATGGCGGACGGGGCGCTGTGGGGCGCCGTGACCGAAGTGATCGTCACCCAGTCCGCGTGCATCGATGATATCTGACCTCCTCTCGCGCATTCAGGCCCCGGCGAGCGTGCGGCGCGGTGAAGTATTTGCTGTGCGCGTGACGCTCGCGCATCCGATGGAGACCGGATTCCGTTACGACGAGCACGGCACGCAGACGCCGTACAATGTGATCAATACGTTCGTCTGCGCCTACAACGGGAGGCCGGTGTTCACCGCAGCGCTTTCTTCCGGGATCGCGGCCAATCCGGGATTCGAGTTTTTCATCCGTGCCAGGGACAGCGGCGAGCTGCTGTTCGATTGGCACGATGACGAAGGACACCAGGGCACGGCGCGGCACGCGATTACCGTGACTTCATGATCCGCCACCTGGCTCTGCTGACGCTGGCGCTGGGCGCCTGCACATCGGTCGCGCCGATACGCAATATTGCGGAGCCGCGTTCGGGCGTCACGTTCACCAGCAACGACATCCGTAAGTTGCAGAACGATGACGCGGCAAATCCCGGCATGCTGTGGGTGGAGCAAGGCAAGGCGCTGTGGCGCGCAGGGGTGGAGGGGGCGGGGGTGGACAACAAATCGTGCGCGAGTTGCCATGGCGATGCCGAACAGGCGATGCGCGGCGTCGCGGCGCGGTATCCGGTGTACGACGCAGCAGCCGGAAACATCCTCAATCTCGAGGGCCGCATCAACCAGTGCCGCGTGCACCGGCAGCATGCCGAACCGTTGCGTTACGAGTCCGAAGGCTTGCTCGCGCTCACATCGTATGTGGCGCACCAATCGCGCGGCATGCCGATACAGGCCTCGATCGACGGTCCGGCGCGGCCGCACTTCGAAGCGGGCCAAGCGCACTATGTGACGCGGCAGGGCCAGCTCAATCTGTCGTGCGCGCATTGCCACGAGCGCAACTGGGGCAAGATGCTGTTGGCCGAACCCATCAGCCAAGGCCAGAGCAACGGCTTTCCTGCCTACCGCCTCGAGTGGCAGGGACTCGGCTCGCTGCACCGGCGCTTGCGCGCGTGCCAGTTCGGGATCCGCGCCGAACGATCCGCGGCGGGTTCGCAGGAGTTGCTCGATCTGGAACTCTACCTTGCGTGGCGTGCGAACGGATTGCCGGTGGAAGCGCCAGGCGTGCGGCGGTAAGCGGCCAAACCTTCAGAGCCGAAACGCGCGCCAGTATCCGGTGAGCTCCAGATACCCGCGCCCGACGATGCGATCGCCCGAGCGCGCCGTGATGGCGCCCTCCCAGTACACGGTGCCGGTCGATCCTCGCGCATCCTGTTCCTGGTCGTCCATCAACGGCTCGAGTTCCAGCAAAAGGTCACCGACCGCGACGCGCCACGCGACCGGATAGGTTGCGTCCGTGCGCGTGGACCGCCACTGGCGCACGGACGTCCAGGTCACCTGCTGCGGCGCGAAAGTTTGCGTGCGCCCATCCGCGTGGCGCAATGTGGCGCCGCTCCAGAGCGTCGCACCGGAGCCTGCGCGCATGCGAAACGCCATCAGCGCGCCGCCGTCGTCAAGATTGATTCCGATCCAGTCCCAGCCTGTCGCCTGCGACTCCATCGGCGCTGTCGACCATTCGTGATCGAGCCAGGCCGTACCGGACACCCGGATCGCCTTTCCGCCCGTCACGATGCTCCCGTCGACGGCAAGATGCGGCAGCGTGTAGTAGTAGCTGCCGGACTCGGGTCCGGGACCCTTGCGGCTGAAACCCTGCTCCCCATGCAGCAGCGGCGGCTGGGTGCGCCGCAGCGTCAGATCGAGACTGAACTCGCGGCCTGCCGTGCTGGCGCGCAACGTGTCGCCGCCGGCGCGCAGGAACCAGTTGCCGATTCTTGCATCGGTGATCCCGGATGCTGCGTCGGCAAGCCCGAAACCGCTGCGCGCGATCTGCTGCTCGTGCAGCAAGTGGCCGCGTTGCGGATCGCTCAATGCCGCGTGCGCGACGATCAGTTGCTCCGGTGCGAAGCGGCTGGGATTGCCGCCGGTGTCCACCGCGCGATTGCGGAAGAACGTGATCTGGAATCCCAGCGGGCGCTTTGCGTCGTCAAAGAGCCAGCCCGTCGCATACCACCATTCGATCCTGAATCCGGGGTGGCTGCCTTCGTCCTCGGGAAACCGCAGCACGCGCCCGGGAACGACCGCCGGATAGGGAGCGCCGCGCGCGTTGCGGCTCGCCTGGGCGATGGTCAACATCCCCAATGGCAGCATGACAAAGCGCCGCCGGTTCATGCGCGCGCCTTCCTCACCAATCTTCCTTCACGGCGGCGATGGGCTGCCCGGTCATCGCCCGCCGGCCGCTCGCCATCGCGGTGCCGGTCGCGGCCAGCACCAGGACCGCGCTGACCAGCACCAGCGCCAACACCGGCACATGCAGATCCATGCTCCAGTGAAACGACTGGCGATTGATGACATGGATCAGCACCAGGCTGATCGCCCCGCCGGTAACCAATCCATAGGTAATGCCGATGGCGCCGGCCAGCAGGCCCTCGATACCGAGCAGCGCCGCAATTTGCCCGCGGGTGACGCCGACATGCCGGAGCATCCCGAACTCCGCACGGCGCGCGAGCACCTGGCTGCTGCAACCGACACTGATTCCAAAGAGACCGATCAATACGGCGACGGCTTCCAGCAAATACGTCACCGCGAACGTGCGATCGAATACCGCCAGTGACGTCTTGCGGATACTGGCAGTATTGCGCACCTCGACGAGTCCGGCCGCGCCCAGGCTGTGATTGACCTCCTCGAGCAATGTTTCGACCGAGTGGCCGGGAGCGAGCCAGACCCAGACGTCGTTGGCCCGTGTGTCGCCCGTCGCCGCGATATAGCGTGCGCGCTCGATCAGCAGCGTGCCGTTCTGCCGCGTGTAGTCGCGCCAGATGCCGGCCACGGCGTAGCGCGTGTTCGTGCCGCCCAGCGCTACGTTCACTTCGCTGCCCACGGACCAGCCATAGAGATCCGCGGCGGCCTCGGAAATCCAGACCGGTGGCAGATTGCTGCGCAGCTTATCCGCTCCGGCCTGGAGCAAGGGCAGCGCTTCCGGGTTGGCCAACTCCAGATCGCGCGCCAGCAGCGTGACCGGCACTTGTCCCGGCTGCAGCCGGATTTCCTGGATGCGCAGCGCGGCAATGCGCGCGACCGCAGGCAGCGCCGCAACCGTGCGCAACGTTGCGGCGTCAAGAAACCCGGTCTGCCCCGCGCCGCCGGCCCGCACGTACGCATCGGCCGGAAGGATATCGCGCAGCCACGCTTCGAGCGATCCGCGAAATGATCCAATCATGATCAGCATCGCCGCCATCAGGCTGAAGCTCACGACGATGGCGGAAATGCTGATGCCAAGCTGGCTGTTGACCCCGCGCAACTGTTGAACGGCAATGAGCGCCACGGCGCCGCGGGGCGATGGCAACCCGCGGAGCAAGCGTTCGGCCACGGCGGGCGCCAGCCAGAGCGCGCCGGCAAGCAACACGGCTACTGCCGCGTAACCGCCGACCGGCAGTCCGTGGATCGGCGGCAATAGCGCGAGTGGCAGGGTCGCCGCCAGCAGGCCTAAGCCCGGCCAGTGCGGACGCGCGCTCGCCGTTGTTTCAATGGCATTGGCGGCCTTGAGTGCGGGAGCGGGATCACTGGCTGCCGCTTTCCACGCGGGTACTACGCAACCGGCGACGGCGGCCCCGACACCCAGCGCAAAGTACAGCGCCAGGGCGGCCGGGTCCTGGTGCAGATGCACAGTCATGCCGATGAAATAGCCGGCGCCCAAGTCGCCGCCAAAGCGGCTGACCGCGAACCATGCCAGTGCGAATCCGAGTACCAGACCCAGCGCCGAACCCACCGCGCCGATGATCAGGCTCTCCGTCAACAAAATGCGCATCACACCGCCGCGCGTGACGCCCAATACGCGCAGGATCGCGATTTCGCCGCGGCGTTGCAGGATAGTCAGCGCCTGCGTCGCAAAGACCAGGAAGGATCCGGTGAACAGCGCGACCAGCGCCAGCATGTTGAGATTGACCCGGTACGCACGGGTCATGCCTTCGGCCTGGCGGGATTGCGAATCGGTGTCGCTCACTTGCACGCCGGGTGGCAACAGCGCGGCGATTTTCGCAGCGATGTCCTGGGTGTCGGCGCCGGGCGCTACGCGAATGTCGATGCGGTCCAGCAGCCCCAAGCGCTGTAGCCGCCACTGGGCCGTCGCGATGTCGGCAAACGCGACCCGTTGCGCGGTGACTTCCGGCGGCAATACGGCGATGACGCGCAGCGGGACGGATTGCGTGCCAACTTGCGCGATCAGGCGGCTGCCTTCCCGCAGACCCAGATCCTCCGCCGCGGCGTGGCTTAACACGATCGCATCGGACGCCAGCAGCGCATATATCTGCCTGAACTCGCTGCCGAACAAGGCCGGCTGGATGCGCAACGCGCGGAACGCATCGACCGCGATCAGATGCAGCGGCCGGCGGCTCGGCAGGCGAATGTCCAGCTCCAGCGCCGGGCTAGCGACATCGACTCCGGCCAAGCGGGCGATTAACGGGTAGATGTTTTCGTCAAAGCCTTCGAGCGGCCCGCGCACGACGAGGTTGGCGTCGCCCGACAAGGTGCGTGCAGCGACGGTGAACTCATTGATCGCGGAGCCATTGATCAGGTGCACCGCGACCCCGAGTGCCACACCCAGCGCGACGCCGAACACCGATAACAGCAGGCGGCCGCGGTTCGCCTGCCACGCGCAGGAAGTCAGCGCGCGTTGGACAAGAGCCCGGTAACCTGCCAGCGCGACTGGAGCCATGCGATCAGACCCGGGCCGGCTGCAGGCCGGACGCGGTCAAGGCCAGCGCGCGCTGCGTGGTGGCGGCAGCTGCGTGCGAATGCGTGACCAGCAGTGCCGCAGCATTGGTCGCGGCAAGCTCGCGCTTGAGCAGATCGAGCACCAGTGCGGCATTCTCCGGGTCGAGGTTGCCCGTAGGCTCGTCCGCCAGCACCAGGCGCGGACGATGAATCAATGCACGGCCGATCGCGACCCGCTGCATCTGGCCGGAAGACAGCGTACGCGGCAGGTCCGCCGCGCGATCGGCGAGACGCAGCCGTTCCAGCATCGCGTGCGCGCGTTCCGCCGCCGCCTCGCGCGCAACACCGAGCAAGTACAGCGGCAGCGCGATGTTCTGCGCGACCGACAGGCGGGGCAGCAGATGAAACGCCTGGAACACAAAGCCGATGTCGCGCCGCCGCCGCAGCGTGCGTGCATAATCGTCGAGCGCAGAGAGCTCGGTTCCGGCAATGGAAATGCTGCCGCTATCGGGCGTGTCGAGTCCCGCGATCAGATTGAGCAGCGTCGACTTGCCGATCCCCGACTCGCCCATGATGGCAACGTACTCCCCGGCGCCGAGTTCGAGGTCCAAATCCTGCAGGACGTGGCGTTGACTTGCCCCGGTGTAGGTCTTGCTCAGTTTTCGGATGCTCAACATACGGACAAGATTCCAATGGCCTGGCGTTCGTCACTATTGGCGGAGTAAGGGCGGCGAACATGCCGGATAACCATGGCACGAATCGACGATACACCCGACAGTTCGCGCTGCAAAAGTCGCCGGTCAGTTCGCAGCCTTGCGCAGGGACACGGTGATCTGACCGTTGTTTTCCAGAGTGGCCAGATGCACATGGTCAATCTCGCCACAGCCGGCTGCGCGCAGCGCGGCGCCCAGCTCGTGGTGGGTCAGCAATTCCTCCCGCATGATCTTTTCATTGAGCACGCCATTATGAATCAACGTGCGCGGCGTGCCTTCGATCCATTTCTCAAGTGTCTTGTTGCGGAAGGTCAGGTACGCAACGGCGTAATGCAGGGCGATCAGCGTAGTGGCGGAAATGATGCCGCCCAATACCGAGTTGTCCCCGCCGTTCATTGAATTCTGCACCGCGTTGCTGAGCACCAGCAGCAGGACCAGATCGAAAGGCGCCAACTGTCCGGTGTTACGCTTGCCGGTGATACGCAGAATAACGAGCAGGAAGAAATACACCAATGCGCCGCGGACGACAAATTCCCACCACGGCAAGCTCATGTTCCACATAGTTACTCCATTAGGAGACGGCGAAGGATCAATTCTGATCCACTTTGTGCCGGAAGCGGCACAACTATGTCGAACCGACCAAAAATGCAGACGATCGCCGCTACCGTGGCCCTTGTCCAGCGGTCACCAGCTATTTCGCAACTCCCTCAACTTGACGAACACGGTGCGCTGGTCCGGTTTTTCCGGCAAATCGGGAAACGCCTCGCGCAATTTCGCGATTACCGTGGGACTCGTCAGGCGAAAAAACGTATTGATCTCCCGCTCGATTTGCATCGTCGAGACATAGGCACTGCCGGGGTCCTGGCCCGTAACCTGGTCGAGCATGGCTTGCGCCGGCTGGTTGTCCGGCTCGCGGTTCAACGTAAAGCGCAGATTGTTTTCGATGTAGTCGTGGCCCGGATAAATCAACATTGACGCAGGCAGGCGGTCGAGCTGTTCGGAGAACGTCTTGTAGAGCGCATTCGGATGGCCGCCGTTGTGACAATTGCCGGCACCGGCATTGAACAGCGTATCCCCGCAAAATAGCGCAGGCTGGTCAGTGTGCGAGCGCAGGCACACGTGGCACATCGTGTGGCCCGGCGTGTCCATCACTTCGAGCTCGACCATCTTTCCCACCTTGATCACATCGCCCGCGCCCACGCCACGCGACATGTCGGGTATCTTGTCCCGGGCATTCTTGTGCGCAAGAATTTTCGCGCCGGTCCGCTTGACCATCTCCGCGTTGCCGCCAGTGTGGTCGTGATGTTCATGGGTGTTCAGGATCTGCATGATTTCCCATCCCGCATCCTTGGCCGCCTTCAGGCACTTCTCGAAGTCCAATGGATCGACGGCCAGGGCCTCGCCCGTCTCGCCGCAGGCGATCAGGTAGTTGAAGTTGCGATAGTTGTTGCCGGTCCAAATCTGTTTGACGATCACGGTATCCTCTGCTGTTTGAGCCAAGGCGCAATGATACCGCCGGAGCATGGCGGACTAGTGGCTCGAGAGTTACGTCGATTGAGTCCGTGGGCTGGATAAATAGCTCTTCCGCGCACGACCACTGCACGGATCTATTGTCACCAAGCCGTTGACAATATCATGGGTGCCAAAAAGGAACCCAATTGTGCTTGCCAGCTTCATCATTGAGCCACACTATACCAATGCTATCGATAATGAAAACCATAAAAATCATGAAGTTATTCACCGGATTGAAAAAAATCAGGGAGTTTGAACGGCTGCAACTGCCTTTCCTCAAGTCCGTCGTCGATTTCGATATCGTCATCGAGATCGGCTTTGCGGAAGAGCAGGGGCAACGACTAACGCTGAAACAGCTCTTTCTGCTGAATATCAGTTCGCGCACGACGGTACGCCGCAAATTAGCCCGGCTTATTGAGCAAGGAATCGTAATCCGGCGCAAACAGGTGAACGATCATCGCACCAGCCTGCTGATCATTGCTCCTTCCAGTGTCAAACTGCTGGGCAAGTATGGCGGCACGCTGACATCCATTTCGGCGTCGCATTTCAAATAGGCTGCAGAAAGTCTGCCCGCCGGAACGGGCAGACAAGACCTCAAAAACAAGCATGCATACAGAGCAAATTTTATGGGATCAATCTTCGTTGTTGCGCCGCGTTTTTGACTTTGACCCTGTCGGTAACGCGTCCATGACGTAAGGGGACGGTCGCTATGGCTTCACCGCATTCCCCAAAGCAAAACCATCTTCT
>PLYG01000035.1 GCA_003153335.1 Betaproteobacteria bacterium
TCGAACCCGCGACAACCGGAATCACAATCGGAGAAATTGAGAAAACCAGTACCATGCAGGACAAGCAAGAACAAATCAATCAGGCAGTTAGCTGTTCCGGGTTGTTCTCCATATTTCCCAGTTTCTTGCGGTAAGTGTCCCGCCAGTGTCTCACGGCAAACAACCCTCGGATTCACTTAGCGGTCAGACTGTCTGCGCCCACCACCCCCGCACAAACTCGACGAATCGCCCGTCCTCGATGGCAATCTGTTCGCTGCCCCTGAACATCATTCCACCAGGCGCGATCAGCTATAAAGCTGGACATTTCTATTTACTCCCGACACGTCGACGATAGATTGTCCGCGATATATTGTTGACAATATACGAGACCTGTGGTGACATGTCAATATTCAATACTATCGGGCGCCAAGGTTTTTCGCCATGTCCCACGATTCCGAAAAGCAAGAAACCCCGGCAAGTCCGCGCGGCGCCGCGATCGAATTGCTGCAACGCAACCCTGCCTTTCGTGCTGGCGCTGGCAGACGGCTGGAAACAGACTCTGGGAGCCCTCCGCACCTCAGGAACGGCCTCAACGTGTGCGCCGGCAAGGTTACCTGCCGCGAAGTCGCGCAAGCATTGAACTACGACTACTTCGATCCGCCCGAAGCAATCGGGCGGGCTGCCTGATCCGCAGCCTCTTTCGGCAATAAAGCGTCGTATGCCAAACCAAGATTTCGCGGCGATTCAGGCAAAATACCTCATGCAGTGCTGGTCGGCGCAGCGTGACTACGCGCCGCTGCCCGTCAAGGCGACGAGTGGTTGCTGGATCCATACTTCCGACGGCCGCAAGATCTTCGATCTGCGCAGCGCACACGAATGCATCAATCTGGGTTTCAGCCACCCGAAGGTGCTTGACGCGATGCGCCGCCAGATGGAGAGCGTGGTCTATGTGAGTGACGACTTTGCCACCGAGCCGACGGCGATGCTCGCGCAGACGCTCGCGCGGCTTGCGCCTGGCGGCCCCGACAAGAAAGTGTTTTTCTCGCAAAGCGGCGCGAGCGCGGTCGAGGCGGCGATCAGGGTTGCGCGCCTATACATGTATAACAAGGTGGTCAAGGGTGGCGCGCAGGTCGATGCGCCGATGCAATATCCCTACCCTTACAAGATCATTTCGCGCTACCGCTCGTGGCACGGTTCGAGCGCCGGCGCGGCGTCGGTTTCCGGCGATCCACGGCGCTGGTTCCATGAACCGCTCACTGTCCCCGGCGTGGTGTTCGCGCCGGAGGCGAACCCGTATCGGCCGCTGTTCGGCACCGGCCCGGATGCTACGCAGGCGAATCTCAATTACCTTGATTACATCATCGAGCAGGAGGGCGGCTCGAACAAGGTGGCGGCGATGATCCTGGAACCGGTGGTCGGGAGCAACGGCATCATTGTTCCGCCGGCGGGTTATCTCAAGGGCGTGCGCGAGCTCTGCGACAAGTGGGGCATCCTGCTGATCGCGGATGAGACGATGACGGGCATGGGCCGCACCGGCCGCATGTTCGCCATCGAGCATTTCGATGTGGTCCCGGACATTGTGGTGATGGGCAAGGCGCTGGGCGTGTATTGCCCGCTCGCGGCGACGATTTTTTCCGAGGAAGTCTCGCGCTCGTTCGACGACAATATTTTCGGGCATGGCCAGAGCTTTTCCGGGCACGCTCTTGGCTGCGCGGCGGCGCTGGCGAGTATCCAGGTGCTGCTGGAAGACGGAGTGCTGGAGAACTGCTGCGCCATGGGTGAGTATCTCGGCACGCGCCTGCATGCGCTACGCGACACGCACCCGAGTGTAGGCGAAGTGCGCGGGTTAGGATTGTTCTGGACTCTCGAACTGGTGCGCGACCGTGAGACCCGCGAGCCGCTGCGGCGCGTCACCGAAAAATACAGCGAGACCATTGTGAAGCAGCTCGCCGATTACCTGTTACGCGAGAAGCAGATCTACGTGCCCACCGACAAATTCGGTGTGTGGGTGGTGCCGCCGCTTATCGTCACGCGCGAGGAGATTGACTTCATTGTCGCCGGTATTGATGATGCGCTCAAACTTGCGGACAACTGGGTGGCGAAAGCCAATTGAATAGCGCGATGGATTCCGTGAAAACCCACATCGATCAGACCCTGCAACTCGCACGGCAAAGCCGCGAACGCAGCATCGACGAGCTGCGCGCGGTGGTGCGCATTCCCAGTCTCACCGGCGAAGAAGGCCCCGCGCAGCAGCACATGGCCGAAAAACTACGCGCGATGGGGGCGGAAACCACGGTTGCCGAACCGGATGTCGCCGCCACGTTCGAACGCTTTCCCAGTGTCGCCCAGTATCCAACGCACTGGCAGCACGATCTCGTTCTCCCTTATGCGGAACTGCCGACCTACGAAGCGCTGCGGGCGAGCGGCCTGGAATCGGTGCTGAATTACCGTGGGCGCCCCAACGTGGTTGGCGTGCTTGCAGGCAGCGGCGGCGGCCGCTCGCTGATTCTGAACGGGCACATCGATACGGTGACGCTCGAACCACTCAAAGACTGGACGCAAAAGCCATTTGGCGCCAACATTGCCGATGGCCTGATGTACGGGCGCGGCACCTCCGACATGAAAGGCGGCCTGATGGCGGCCCTGATGGCGATGACTTATCTGCGCGAAGCCGGCGTTGCCCTGCGCGGCGATGTGATTTTCCAAAGCGTGGTGAACGAAGAGCACGCCGGCAACGGCACGCTCGATCTGGTCCGCCGCGGCTACACGGCTGACGCTGCGATAGTGCTGGAACCCACCAACAACAGCATTGCGGTCAGCCACCCCGGCGGCTTGTACTGGCAGGTTATGGTGCCCGGCACGGCGCGCTCGCCGGGCGCGCGCTGGCAACGCGGTGTCAAGGAAGGTACCTCGGCCATTGAAAAGCTTCCGGGGATTATCGACGCGTTGCTCGCGGTCGAAGCGCATTACAACGTCAGCGCCGAGACCGACGCGGCCGTTGCGCCGTTCTCGCTGGTGATCGGCAAGGTATTGGGCGGGCATTACGAGACTGTTACCGCGGCCGAGGCACAATTGCGCGGCGGCGCGTATTTTCAGCCCGGTGTGGGCGACATCCAGGATGTGATGCAAAGCTTTCGCGACTCAGTCGCCCGCGCCAACGGGCGCGACGAGTATCTAACGAAGAACCCTTCGCGTCTGGAGTTTTTGCACCATGACGACTGCACGCTGCAGCGCCCGGATATTCCCCTTGCCAAGGAAATGTCGGGGTTGCTCACCCGGCATGGCGCGCACGGCGGCATCTGCCCCGGGCCTTTCGCCTGCGACATGCGCCATCTCGTCAATCAGGGCGGAATTCCTGCAATAATATTTGGCCCCGGCACCATAGCGCAGGCGCACAAGCCGGACGAACACATCGCCGTCAACGAGTATCTCGAATGCATCGAATACCTGATTGAGTTTATTCCGACCTGGTGCTCGTTGCCGCGCAATGCGGCAGCGCCGGGTTAAGGCGTGCAGGGCTGGAAGCAGACTTGATGTATCTTGGATGAATTACTGAAACTACCAAACGACAGGAGCGATCAGCGATGAACATTACAACTGGAGTGCTTCGCAATTTGTGCATTGGCAGCGCAATGCTATTGGCGATGGGGGCCGTGCACGCCGCGGAGCCGAAACACGGCGGCACGCTGACGTATTCCTATAACCCTGAGCCAACCGCCCTCTCGACCATCGCCACCACGGCGGTGCCGGTGGCGCTGGCATCCACCAAGATTTTTGAGAGCCTGCTCGAATACGCAGGCCCGTCGCTCGAACCGCGGCCCGGCCTTGCGGAGTCGTGGACGGTGGCCAAGGATCACCTCACATATACGTTCAAGCTGCGCCACAACGTCAAGTGGCACGACGGCAAGCTGTTTACCAGCGCCGACGTCAAATTCAGCATCGAGAAGATCGTGACCCCGCTGCATTCGCGCGGGAAAGTGCTGTTTGGGAACGTGAGCACAATCGAGACGCCAGACCCCTACACTGTGGTATTTAAGCTCGCGCAACCCGTGCCGTTTTTTCTGAAGGCATTTCAACCGACCGAAGCGCCGATGTTCCCGAAGCATGCGTTCGAGGGCGTCAATGTGGAGGACGGCAAGGCGGTGCGCGGCTCGCCGTTCATGCAGAAGCCCATCGGCACCGGGCCGTTCCGCCTGAAGGAATGGAAAAAGGGCGAATACCTCATACTCGAACGTAATCCGGATTACTGGAAGAAGGGCAAGCCGTACCTCGACCAGATCGTGATGCGCGTGATTCCCGATGCCGCCGCCCGCTCCATTGCGCTCGAAAACGGCGAGATCGATCTTGCGCCCATGTCCGCGATCGCGGCGGCCGACATTCAGCGTCTTGGCAGCCTGAAAAATATTGTGGTCAACACCCAGGGCAACGAAGGCCTGGGCCCCAATCTGTGGTTGGAGGTTAACCTGCGCGACAAGCCACTCTCCGACCTGCTCGTGCGCCAGGCGATCAGTTACGCGCTCAATCGCGAGAAGATCGTCGAAGTGATCTGGTTCGGCCAGGGCAAGCCTGCGGTTGGCCCGCTGGTTTCCGGCAACCCCTACTTCAACAAGGCAATCAAGCCTTATGAGTTCAACCCGGCTCGCGCCAATGAACTGCTCGACCAGGCCGGCTATCCGCGCGGTGCGAACGGCGTGCGCTTCAAGTTGCAGCAAAACGTGCTGCCTTACGGTGAATCCTGGACGCGCATGGCGGAATACATCAAGCAGGACCTGTCCAAGGTCGGCATCGAAGTGGAAACGCAGAGTCTCGATCTCGGCGGCTGGCTGAAGAAAATCTATACCGATTGGGACTTCGGCATCACCAGCACCTTCAGCCACAATTATTCCGATCCTTCGATCGGCGTGCAGCGCACTTTCGTGTCAACGAGCATCCAGAAGGGCTCGACCTTCACCAACTCCATGGGCTACGTCAATCCCAAAGTGGATGAGCTGTTTGCCCAGGCGCTGATCGAAACCGATCAGGCCAAACGGCGCAAGGAGTTTGATGACGTTCAGGTGATCCTGCACGGCGAGCTGCCGGTGATTTTCCTGATGGAGATGGCATACACGCACCTGTGGAACAAGCGCGTGCACGGCCTAATCACCAACGGAATATCGATGTATTCGAACTGGGATTCCGTGTGGGTCGAATAGACGTACCGCTGGCATCCGTGCATCTGCCGGCAGGTTCCCCTCCACGCATACAGCCGCAATCGCTCGCGTTTAACCTGCATCCCCGGCGATGAAATCTGCGTCGCTCGGTTTTGTCGTGCGGCGTCTGGCGCAAATGGTGCCGGTGCTGCTGGCGATAGCGTCGCTGAATTTTTTCCTGGTGCACCTGGCGCCGGGCGACGCGGCGGAGATCATCGCCGGACAATCCGGCCACGCCACGCCTGAATTCATCGCCGGGCTGCGCCACGATTTCGGCCTTGATCGCCCACTGCTGCAACAGTTTTTCATCTATGTCGGGCGCCTGCTGCGGTTCGATCTTGGCTACTCGGCAGTGCAGCAGGTGCCGGTGATCAGTCTAATTCTGGATCGATTGCCGGCGACGTTGCTGCTGATGCTCACCGCCATCACGTTGTCTATCGTGCTGGGCGTGGTGCTTGGTGTCGCCTCCGCCCGCATGCGCGGCACCTGGGTCGATCACGCCATTTCCGTCGGCGCGCTGGCGTTTTATGCGGTACCGGCGTTCTGGCTGGGGCTAATGCTGATTGTGTTGTTTTCGATTGTGCTGGGCGTCCTGCCATCGGGTGGCATGAGCGAGATCGGAAAAGCGGGAACCGGTCTCGAACACGCGCTCGATGTGCTGCGCCACCTGATTCTTCCCGCAATCACGATGGCGCTTTTCTACCTTGCGCTGTATACGCGCGTGATGCGGACCTCGATGCTCGAAGTTCTGTCTCTCGAGTACATCATTGCGGCGCGCGCCAAAGGGCTCCCTGAATCCGCCATCGCATGGCGACACGCGGTGCCCAATGCGATCCTGCCGATTGTGACGCTCGCCGGCCTGCAGTTCGGGCATTTGCTCGGCGGTTCGATCTTGATCGAAACTGTGTTCGGCTGGCCGGGGCTTGGTCGCCTGGTGTTCGACGCGCTGCTGCAACGGGATATGAGTCTGCTGCTGGGAATCTTGTTCGTCTCCTCGGTGGTCGTCGTGCTGGCGAATCTCGCGGTCGACCTGCTGTATGGATTTCTCGACCCGCGCATTGTCCACAAATGACCGGGTTGTTCTCCTTTCTCAAGCGCTTTGCCGGTAATCGCGCCGCATTGCTCGGTGCGGCGGTGTTATCCGTTATTTTGCTCGCAGCGATTTTGGGACCGATGCTTTATGCCGTCGATCCGTTCGACATGGTCGGGCGCCCTTTCCAGTTGCCGTTCGGTAAATATCCGCTGGGTACTGACGTTGCCGGCAGGGATTTGCTGGCCGGCATATTGCGCGGCGCGCGAGTGTCGCTGATGATCGCGACCGTCGCGACGGCGGGCGCGATGTTTTGTGGTCTGCTGGTCGGCGCCGTTTCCGGGTATTACGGCGGCGCCGTCGACAATGTATTGATGGCGGTCACGGACTTTTTCCTCACCATTCCATCTTTTGTGCTGGCCGTCGTGGTGGTCGCCATTTTTCAGCCGACGATCACTACGGTGACTGCCGCGATTGCAGTGGTGTCGTGGCCGTCGGTCGCGCGGCTGGTACGCAGCGAAGTCATTGCGCAACGCGACCGCGATTACGTGCAGGCGTGCCGGGCTCTCGGCATGTCGAATGCGGAGATTATGTTTCTGCAGATACTGCCAAATGCGCTACCGCCGGTTGTCGTCGTCGCGTCGCTGATGATTGCGACTGCAATTCTTACGGAGTCCGGCCTTTCCTTTCTCGGCTTGGCCGACCCGAACGTGGTGTCGTGGGGCTATATGATTGGCGTCGCGCGAAGCGCGCTGCGTACCGCGTGGTGGATGACTGCGATTCCCGGCGTCGCCATCCTGATTACGGTTCTTGCAATCAATCTCGTAGGCGAAGGGCTCAACGACGCGCTCAACCCGCGCATGAGGAAACGATGAGTGCACTGCTTGCGGTAGACCAGCTCTGCGTGAATTTCCGGACAACCCAGGGACTGTTGCCCGCGGTGGACAATCTCACATTCGAAATCGAATCCGGCGAGACGGTTGCGATCGTTGGCGAAACCGGCTGCGGGAAATCGACTGCCGCACTCGCGCTGACACGCTTGCTCGCACAGCCGCCGGCGGAACTCTCTGCCCGCAGCATCCGCTTCGAGGGACGCGAAGTGGTGGGGCTACGCAACGCGGAATTGCGCAGTCTGCGGGGCGCATCCATCGCCATGGTATTCCAGGACCCTGCGGCGTATCTCAACCCCACACAGAGAATCGGCCGGCAGATTGGCGAGGTGCTCGAGCTTCATCTGCGGTTGGATCGAACTGCCGCACGTGCGCGTGCAATTGAACTACTACGGTTGACGGGCGTGCCGGCGCCGGAGCAACGCATCGACGACTATCCGCACAATCTTTCCGGAGGCATGCGGCAGCGGGTNNGCCCTCGACGTCACGGTGCAGGCGCAAGTCATGGAATTGCTGCTTTCGCTCAAGGAGCGGTTCGGCATGGCACTGCTGCTCATTACCCACGATCTAGGCATCGTCGCCGAATCGGCACAACGCGTGATTGTCATGTATGCCGGGCGCAAGGTCGAACAGGGTTCGGTCGGGGACATCTTTCGCGACCCTGGTCATCCCTATACGCGCGGGCTCATCGACGCAGCGCAGTGGCGCAACGACGCCGATGGCGATCTCGCCGAAATTCCGGGGTCTGTGCCGTCGCTCGCCGCCCTTCCCACCGGCTGTGCATTCGCGCCACGCTGTTCGCAGGTAATGCCCCGCTGCCTGGTGAAATGTCCGCCTCTCTACAAACTCGAAGCGGGGCGTGAAGTCGCCTGCTTTCTTGCCGAGAGGCCGCCAGCGTGAGCGCGATACTGGAGGTCGTCGATCTCACCAAGCACTACCCAGCTGGGGGCAATTGGTTCGGACCGCGCCGCGTGGTCCACGCGCTGGACGGCGTCTCTTTCACGCTTGCGCCAGGCGAGACGCTGGCGGTGGTCGGCGAATCGGGTTGCGGTAAATCGACGCTGGCGCGTTGCCTGATGCGCCTGGTGGACTCCACCTCCGGCAGCGTATTGCTTGGTGGCATGGAAATCGCGAGCGGCGATCAGTTGCGGATGCGCGCGCTGCGCCGGCAGATGCAGATCGTGTTCCAGGACCCGTATGCAAGCCTGAATCCGCGGCGCACGGTGTTTCAGTTGCTCTCGGAGCCGTTGCGGCTGCACCAGGTTTGCGCACGTCACGAGCGCCGAGCAAAAGCTGCGGAATTGCTCGCCGCCGTTGGCTTGCGCGCAGATTTTCTCGATCGTTATCCGTACGAATTGTCCGGCGGGCAACGGCAGCGCGTGGCGATCGCGCGCGCCCTAGCGCTGCACCCGCGCGTGATCATTTGCGACGAACCCGTCTCTGGCCTCGATGTTTCGGTTCAGGCGCAGGTGATCAATCTGCTGCGGCGACTGCAGGGCGACGAAGGCATGTCATATATTTTCATCAGCCACGATCTGGGACTGGTGCTGCGCATCGCGCACAGAGTAGCGGTGATGTATCTCGGGCAGATAGTCGAATTGGGAGATGCGAAGGCGCTGACCAGACGCGTAATGCACCCATATTCGCAGGCGTTGTTCTCCGCGACACCGGTGGCCGACCCATCCGCGGCGGCCGGTAGACGCCGTATCGTGCTCTCCGGTGACCTGCCGAGCCCGATCGACCTTCCGGCAGGTTGCCGCTTCCACATGCGATGTCCCTACCGCCAGGACATCTGTGTGCAACGCAAGCCTGAACTCAATGAAGTCGAAGGTCGGTTGGTGCGCTGCCACTTTGCCGGCGAACCGGGCTTTCCTCCAGCAGCGGGCCCGAACGGGCACGCGACAACAACTCATTCGACGGCAACCGATTCCGCGGCGGCCCGCGATGTCCGTGCGACGGTCGCCTGAATCCCAGCGGCTCTGCATGGCGATACTTGTCGAATTTCCACTCCTCCGCCAGGCGTTGGAACGATGGCATGCAAAGGTTACTGAAGCCAGAACCAAGGTCTGGGACCTACTTGCCGTGAGTGTCCCGCCAGTGTCCCATAAAATAAAAGCACCCGGCCGATACTGCGCTAGGTGCTTGAATTTATGGGGTGGCTGACGGGATTCGAACCCG
>PLYG01000065.1:0-896 GCA_003153335.1 Betaproteobacteria bacterium
CTCGTGGTCGACCGCGATCAGCAAGCCGGGGCGCAGGGCGTGAATTTCCGCGTTCAACGCACGGATTTGCGCGGGCGATTCATAGTGCCGCGAAAAGTGAATCACGCCGCCTACCAGCGGATGCAGCAAGCGTTCCCGGTCCTCGGCGGACAATTGTCGGCCGACCAAGTCGATCACGACCGGACCCACGGGCGTTCCTTCAGGCAACGGCATTCTTGCTCTCTTTGCGTTCCAGGACGACAAAGGCGCAGGCAATCTCNNGTGAGCGTAATCGATGCCACGGCGATGCAACCAAGCCTGGATGAACGGGGCGAATTCCAGGCCGGGACAGCCCAGCGGATCGTGTACAACGGTAATGCCCGCCCACTTCAGCGGCGCCCGCATACCCGTTCCCGCCGCTTTGGAAAAAGCTTCTTTAGCGGCCCAGCGCTTGGCCAGCCAGCGCGCAGGGTCCTTGACCGTGGCAAACTCGCGGTGTTCCTCGGGACTGAGAATGTGCGCGCACAAGCGCTCGCCATGGCGCCGCCAGACGCGCTCCATACGTTCGACCGTGATCAGGTCCGTACCGATCCCCGCGATCATTGCGCGCCCCCCTCCAGCACCTTCAGGTACGCGCGCACCGCTCTCGTCCAGCCCAGGTCCAGCGCATCGGCGGTGAGCGCATGGCCGATGGATACTTCGAGCACGCCGGGCACGGTGCGGCAAAAATGTCCGAGGTTATCGAGGTTCAGATCGTGCCCCGCGTTGACGCCCAATCCCAGCGCCTGCGCCCGGCGCGCGGCTTCCGCATACCGGCCTGCTGTGGCAGCGAGCTGCGCAGTGCCCCAGGCCCGCGCATACGGTTCGGTATAGAGTTCGATGCGATCGGCGCCGGTGGCCGGCACGCACTCGATCTG
>PLYG01000065.1:903-4816 GCA_003153335.1 Betaproteobacteria bacterium
GCGCGTCGGGGACCAGGGTGCATTGATGCGGACGGACCGCGCAAACAAGCTCCAGAAAATCCGGGAATGGATTGCCTTCGATGTTCAGTTCCAGCCCAGGGCGATGCCGGCTCTCCGCGCGTATCAGCTCGGCCAGTTCGAAGGCATCGCGCGGCCGGGAATGCCGCTGATCGGGGCGCGGATGCACGGTCAGGCCATGCGCGCCGGCGTCGAGACAAATTTTCCCGGTGCGGACGACGTTGGGCAGATCGAGGTCGCGCTGATTGCGCAGCAGGGCGACCTTGTTGAGATTGACGCTGAGTACAGTCATGACTTCAGTTTGGCTGGTGGACTCAAAGAGAGGGTTCGTCGAAGGCTTGCAGGTCGCGCAGCAACTGGCGGCTGTGCAATACCTGGCGGTCGAGCATCCGATTGATCAAGGCGCGAAACAGCGCCTTGGCTTCCGCCTTGACCGCTGCGTCATCAAATTCTTCTCCCGCCATTGCCAGCAGGGTCTGCCCGCTGACCTCCGGGTAACGCGCCACGTTGCCATGCGCCGAATAAGGCATCGGCCCGCGTTCGAACACGTAATGGTAGCGCGAGTCCGGATCGAGCGGCTGCGCCGATTCGGCTTCGTGTGTCAGCGACAAGCCATAACCCAGCTCGCGCAGCAGCCGCAATTCGAAACGGCGCAGGCATGCGGCCTGATCGGCGGAACCGGCCAGTCCGTCCAGTGCCGCCCGGTAGGTGTCGAACAAGCCCGGATGCGGGTCTTCGCGGGCGAGCAACTTGAGCAAAAGTTCGTTGAGATAAAAACCGCAGGCCAGCGCGCGGCCGCTGAGCATCGGCAGGCCGCCCTGCCACTCGGCGCCGGTCAGCGTCTTGACCTCGCCCTTGCCCGACCATGACAGCAGCAGCGGCTGAAACGCGAGCAGGACACCGCGCCACGCGGATTGCGGGCGCTTAGCGCCCTTGGCAATCAGCGGCACGCGGCCGTGTTCGCGCGTGAACGCCTCGATCAGCAGGCTGGTCTCGCTGTACGGGTAGCTATGAAGAATGAAGCCCGGCCGCTCGGCCACGCGCGTCGATCCCGCCATCGTCTACTCATACCCCAGCGAACGGAGCACGCGCTCATCGTCGGCCCAGCCGCTCTTGACCTTTACAAATACTTCCAGATAGACCACGCCGCCATAGAGTTTTTCGAGATCCAGCCTGGCTTCGGTCGCGATCCGCTTCATTTTCTCGCCGCCCTCGCCCAGCACAATGCCTTTTTGATTGGCGCGGTCGACGATCACCGCGGCGAAAATACGGCGCAGCCTGCCTTCCTGCTCGAATTTTTCGATCACGACGCTGACTGCGTAGGGCAACTCTTCGCCCAGCAGCCGGAACAGCTTTTCGCGTATGAATTCCGCGGCCATGAAGCGCTCGCTGCGGTCGGTCAGTTCNNGATCTTGTTGAGCGCCAGCACGACCGGGATGTTGCCGAACAACAACTTCGCGACCTGCTCGTCGCCCGCGTCCCAGTGCCCGGCTTCGATGACATGGACGATCGCATCGACATCGGACACCGCGACCGTCACGCTCTGATTCATCAGCCGCGTCAGCGCCGACGCGTGGCGCGTCTGAAACCCCGGGGTGTCAACGAAAATGTACTGGGCATCGGCTTCGGTATGAATGCCCAGGATACGCTGCCGCGTGGTCTGTGGCTTGCGCGAGGTGATGCTGATCTTCTGCCCCACCAGGTGATTGAGCAACGTGGACTTGCCTACATTCGGCCGCCCGACGATCGCTATCGTCCCGGCCCGGAATGGCAACGGAGCGCTCATGGCGCCAGTTCTGCCAGCGCAGCGCGCGCGGCTTCCTGTTCGGCCACCCGGCGGCTCGCGCCGTGGCCGGTCGTCTCGCGGCCCAACACATGGACCCGGCAACTCACGGTAAAGGTCTGCCGGTGCGCTTCGCCTTCGATGGCGGTGATCGTGTATTCGGGCAGCGGCATGCCCTTGGCCTGCAGCCATTCCTGCAGGCGGGTCTTCGGATCTTTGCCCGAGGCGGCCGGATCGATGGCGTTGACTGCCTCCGCGTAGCAATGCTCGATGACCTTGCCCGCGGCATCGAAACCGCCATCGAGGAATATCGCACCGAACACCGCCTCGGTCGCGTCGGCGAGTATCGAGGGCCGCGATGCGCCGCCGCTCTTGACTTCGCCCTCGCCCAGACGCACCAGGCCCGACATGCCAAGGTCCTGCGCGCGCAGCAGCAGGCAGTCGCGATTGACCAGATTGGCGCGTATCCGCGACAAGTCACCCTCGGGCAACTGCGGGAAGCGGCGGTACAACGCTGCCGCGACGGCGCAGTTCAGGACGGCGTCCCCGACGAATTCCAGTCGTTCATTGTGTTCCGCGCTATGGCTGCGATGGGTGAGCGCCCTCGACAGCAGCGCCGGATCGCCAAAGGTATAGCCAAGCCGTTGTTCGAGATCGGTCACTTCCGGGTCGATGTCTCGAAATCAAACAACAGGCTGACGTTGGCGAACAGCGGCACGGTCTTCGAGTAACTAACCGACACGACGACCCTGCCATTTTCCTTGCTGATCTCCAGATCGCGGGACATTACGTCGTACACGTAATCCGCGGAGGCCTTCAGGTCGAACTGTTTGCGGATGTCTGCCGGCGTCGCCTCGCTCGATTCGGTATTGATGCTCTTCAATATTTTCCTGACAGTGAAAAACTCGTTGTAGATCGGTATCGCGCGAAATGCGACGATGCCGAGCGCGCCGACCAGCGCTGCCATGAAAATAAAGCCGATGAGAGTAACGCCTTGTTGTTTCTGCATGACTTCTCCCGGTAACACGCTCTTACCGTATGCCCTTGCCGATCCGCTTGAATGCGAAGCTCGACACGTCGTCCCAGTTCCACCAGATGAAGAATGCCTTGCCGCGAATATGGTCGTCCGGCACAAAGCCCCAGTAACGGCTGTCTTCGCTGTTGTCCCGGTTGTCGCCCATCATGAAGTACTGTCCTGCCGGCACCTTGCAGGTGAATCCGGACTCATTGTATACGCAGTTTTCGCGTCCTGGAAACGACCGTACGCGGCCCAGGCTGACGGGCGGCGTATCGGGCAGATTGGCGACCGTGTGCGGCTTGTCGCCGAACGTTTCCTCGAAGCGCTGGGTGGTCACGAACGCCAGCGTGCCTTCCAGATAGCTGTACGTCCCGTCCGGCTGTTGCGGGGCCGGCTGGCCATTGACGATCAGCTTCTTGTCCTTGTAGGTCACTTCATCGCCGGGCACGCCGATCACCCGCTTGATGTAATCCAGCGTCGGGTCCAGCGGATAGCGGAACACCAGCACATCCCCGCGCCGCGGCTGATTGATCTCGATGATCTTCTTTTCGAGAATCGGCAGCCGGATGCCGTAGGTGAACTTGTTGACCAGGATGAAGTCGCCGACCTCCAGCGTCGGCCGCATCGACGACGACGGTATCTTGAAGGGCTCGATTAGAAACGAGCGCAGCATGAAAACGATCAGAATCACCGGAAAAAAGCTTTTCGGGTATTCGATCCACCACGGCTCCGGCGCGCCCGCGGCGCGCTTCTTGCTGAATATCAGCTTGTCCGCCAGCGTCACCGCACCGGTGATCAGCAGCAGGATAAACAGGATCAGGGCAAAGTTCGTCATCCAGTTCGGCATCTTGTTTCCTTGGTTGTTGCGCGATGGCTATTCGGGCCACCCGATACTCTAGGTCAAATTTTGTCTGCGGCAGCCGACTATGCGACGAACCACCGATAGTGCGGCATGAAGCTCACTTGTCGCCGACCTGGAGAATGGCCAGAAACGCCTCCTGCGGAATCTCCACCGAGCCGACCTGCTTCATCCGCTTCTTTCCGGCCTTCTGCTTTTCCAGCAGCTTTTTCTTCCGCGTGATGTCGCCGCCGTA
>PLYG01000392.1 GCA_003153335.1 Betaproteobacteria bacterium
CGTTCGCGGTGTCGTGGAAACCGTTAACAAACTCGAAGCTCAGGGCGAGGAGCAGCGCGAGACACAATAAGATACCGGTCGGCAGGTCGATGCCCAGGCTTGCAAACATGAGACACCCCCCCGAGAGCGCTTATTTTGATTTGAGGTCTCTTGAGCGTATGANNTGGCGATGATGCTTCTTGTGGTGCCTTGCGTGGTGCCCCGAGTCGGAAGCCATTGCGCTGGGCGCGTACGAATCGTGAGCAGGTGGCGGTCCATCGGCTGCGAATGCGACTCCTGCGAACAAGAACAGACTCAAGAATGGGATCAATTTTTTCAACATACGAATCCTCCGCATTGGGTGCGAATACTAAACATTTGTGGCGTGGACCTGTTAGAGCCCGGCTGGCAGGGAGTCTAACGGCGCGCGCATGATCGCGTCGCGGATTTTTGCCAGCGGCGCANNTGCCGACGGCAGCGTCGCCCACCGAAAGCACCCGCTCGATTGGCCAGTCCGAGACGAGGCCACCGCTCGCCCGGGCGACTGCCCGCAGCGCAGTCTGCAGGCCGACGCGATTATCGCTGCGGCGACGAATCTCAACGTCGGCCAGGAGGCAGAAGAGCGCACCGCCCCAATAGGTTCTGCCCCAAGTATGCGTGTGATCCAGTCCACCATCGCCCGCTTGCGGCAGTCCGCGGGGCATCGCGCGTGCTTCGTCAGCCCACACCTCCGCCGCATTTCGATTGCCCGCCTGCGCACGAGCGACGCCTTCGACGTACACTGCCAGGCCTTCCGAGAGCCATATATGCTCGGAGCCAACATCCGGCAGCGCCAGATGCGTCATCTCGTGCACGAGCACCCAATCATTGAAGAGCTCGGTCTGCGTCACTTCGCGGCCGACTGTAAGGCGGATGAGCGCTCCATGCGCGCCGAAGGTCGTGCCATGGCGTACGCCGCCACCGCTCGCGGATGACACGCGAATACGCAGCTCCGAGACGGGAAAACGCCCGTAATACGCCGCAACGATGCCGAGTGAGCGCTTGATCCAGGCGATGAGTGGCGCGGTTCCGTTTGAGAAGTCGGAGTCGACGAATTCTACCGCGACGCGCACGCCGTCGATATCGAGAATCTGCGAGGTTGAGGCGAGGGCGGTTGAGGAAAATCCTGCAAGCCACAAGCTCGCGGTGAACGCAATCGCAACGCGTACATGATTGCCGCACATGGAGGATTGACGCACATCTGCGATCGGAGTTCCAGAGACGGCGGAATGACTAAAGCGTGGCCAGCGCCAACCGCGCGGCGCCGGAGCGAAAGATGATCAACGTACGATCACCCACTCGGCATCGCAAGGCGCGCCAACCGATGCAAAAAAAGGAAGGGCGCGCGCCCTTCCAATACACAGAGGCTCGGGGGACTAGCCACTATGCTCTCTTGGTTGGCGCTCCTCATCGCTTGGCGGCAGAACGACTAGCCGGCCGTTGCAGGGATAAGCTCGCAGCTCAATATTGAGTCCAGAACCCTCGTGGTGCGGGAAGGCGACGCCGATTTTGGTCCAGCTTTTACCGGTCTTTCCGGATGGTGCTGTGTATTCCTCGACTGTGAAAACATTAAAAGGTATGGCAGGGTTTGGCGTTGACATGACGGATCTCCAGATAAACGGGTTGCGAGCGGATGGCGCAGAGCGTAGCGTTCGCAAGCTGCTGCGGCGATGCATAAAAGGTGCGGAAAGGCGCAGAAATGGAGCGCTCTTGAGTTGGCTAATCGGCTTCATCGGCCTTGCGCTGACAGTATCGACTGCCACGTTCGGCTGGGGCGCGCCGGGCCATGAGACCGTCGGAGCGATTGCCGACCAGCTCATTGCCGGACGGCGCGCGGAAGCCGAGGTGCGCAAGCTCCTGAAGCCCGCTGAGACTCTTGAACGCGTATCCACTTGGGCTGACTGTGCGAGGGACGATTGCGGCCGCTTGACGGACGAGGAGCGGCAGTTCGTGCACAGGAATCCTCGCCAGGCGCATTACCACTTCACCGATGTTCCCTTTCAGGCGGCGGGGTATGCGGAGCGGGGCGTGGGCACGAGTGACGATGATATCGTTCACATCCTCAAGCAATGCATTCAAGTTCTGCAAGGCGTGCGCGGCCGCAGCGCGAACCCGCACAACTTCAGCCAGCGCGAAGCGCTGCTGTTACTCGTGCACCTTATCGGCGACGTTCATCAGCCGCTGCACGTCGGAGCGGCCTATCTGAGCGACAAAAATGCGTTCGTAGTACCTGCGTCGGCCGCGGCAGTCGACCATGCGAGGATCTTCAAGACCGACGGCGATAACGAATTGATCTTCGAGTCCCGGTCGTTACACAGTTTTTGGGACAGCCGAGCGGTGAGCGATGCGATGCGGCGGGCGCAAGTGCACACGCCCGCGGAATTTGCGGCCGTGCTGATGCAGAGCGCGCCGAACATGCCCATTGTCACCGGGGACGTTACGAAGTGGCCCGCCAAGTGGGCAACCGAGACGCTTGCGGTATCAAAAGAGGCACACGAGGGTCTGGCCGTTGAGCAGCGCGAGGAGCGCGGCACAAGGGGCGAGACCCATTTTATTTGGCGAGTCGCGGCACCTGTGGACTATGCCAAAACCGCTTCAGCGCTCGCGGCTACAGAGCTCACGCGCGCGGGGTATCGCTTGGCCGCAGTACTTGAGGCCGTCTGGCACTAAAAACGCCTCAGCGCATGACAGCGAGGCGAGCGAGATTGGCCTGAACGATATCGTCGCGCGCGGCGCGGCGCGTGTACCAGCGTTGCGCCGCATCGACGAGCAGCGTGCATACTTCCACGGCCTGCGCGGCGTCAGCGTCGCTTGTCTTGGGCTGGGAAGGACGGCACCCCGGAGACATTGGTCGCGCGAGGCGCCGCAGCCGCAATTGACGCAGTGCCGGAACGGGAACTGCGCGGGCGGCTTCCTGCTCGGAGCAGCCGGCGCGCTCACACCACATTTGGAAAAGCCGTTCACTGTCCAGACCTGATTGAGCAGTCATTGCAGCATCCGGACGCACCCACGTCGCGCACCAGGCCTTGAACTGCTCTCCTGAACTGTGCTGCCGAGCGTCACTCAAGGCAACTGCGATGTGGGGCAGGGCGAGCGCGTCGCTCAGTGCCGCGCCCCACAGCTGGTGGTGCAGCAGTTGTTCGATATCACTGAGATATGTATCGAACATCTTTGAGCTCAACGTGTGGAAATCCGGCCTGCGGCCGGTCGGCGCGGCCGCTTGCAGATCGTGTTCCGGGATGTGGGGCGTGAACATGTTTCCGGTACCTCAAATGCCTGAGTGCGCGCTCAATGGAGCTTCGACGTTTGAATTCACCATATGTGTGCGTAACCGCCTGAGTTCCCAGCCGGCCTTTGGATGCGTCGGATTACCTATTCGGGGGACCACACCGGTAGAGGCGATATCTTCCTCTACTTCTTGTGGCTCGCGCTAGCTCGCGCAGATTTCCTGGACGCAGTCTAAGCCTAAGGTTATCCACAAAACCTGTGTATAACTCTGTGGACAATTTCCGCTGCCGTGGCGCGATTCTCGAGCCGCGCGGAAAATTCGTCGAGTTGGTTAGTTTCTCGCCATTCTCTGAATGCTGCGATGCCTTGTCGCCGGGCGCTTAATGAAGGACTTGACATCCGATCGCAATGCGGTGGCGGCAGAGACGGCGCACTGTCAAATTCCTGTGCGCTGTCCGCGCATGGCATTCCGCGAGGCGGACTTCATGTTGAGGCGCAATTGTGCAACTGCGGTCGTAAAGCCGCATACAGGCAGACGCTTCGAAATCGGCGTGCGCAAGCCTGCCGCAGCCCGCGCGGTAAGTCGCTGCGGGCGGACAGCTTGCCCTGTTAGCACGCGTGGGCGACGATTGCGGGTTCGCCAACCACTTATGACCCGGGGATAACTTGGAAGATCGTCCGATCGAGATGCAGTCCAGCGGACACCACCACAATCCTGGGCTTGCGACGATTGCGATTTACAAGTTCGCCAAAGCGACGCTCTCGATCCTGTCGGCGGTGGCGGCGTGGCGGCTGATGAATCCGCACGTCGAGGCGGCGATGCATGCCTGGGCCGAGAGTCTGCCGGTGGGATTCTCGGAGCATATTCTGCGCGAGGCGCTTGCGCAGATCAGCGGCATCCCGGCGTTTCGCTGGCGGCAGCTCGGGATTGTGTCACTCGCGTATGCATCGGTATTCACTGTGGAGGGAGTTGGGCTTTGGCGCGAGCGCCGCTGGGCGGAGTACCTGACGATCGTCACGTCATCCTTGCTGCTTCCCTTTGAGTGCATCGCCGTGCTGCATCACGCGACTCTGGTTCGCGCGGGCGTGTTGATCGCGAACGCTGCAATCGTTGCCTATCTCATTGTCTGGACGCTGCGCCACCGAACGCCGTGAGCGCGCAGCATCATCCGCCCGGTCCGCGCCGCATGCACCGCTTCGCGTGCGGCTTGCTGATGCGCCATGCCCCCATGCAATTTCTGACAAGGATTGCGGTGCGCTACGGCGGCATCGCCCGCATCCCGCTCGGACGGGGATTTCTGTACCTCGTGTCGACACCGGATCTGATCAAGACCTTGTTGGTTGATCATCGCGCGTGCTTCATGAAGAACACGCGCTATGCCGTCCTGCAACGAGTACTCGGGCAGGGGCTGCTACTGAGTGAGGGCGACGTTTGGCGTCGTCAGCGCGTGGCGGCACAGCCTTCTTTCAAACCCGGCGCGCTCGAGCGCAACGTTCCCTGGATGAGCAGTATGGTCGCCGATCATCTGGACCGCTGGGCTGAGCGTGCGGCGCGCCGCGCAAGCATTGACCTATCGTCTGAATTGTCGCGCCTCGCCCAGTCCTTGAGCGGGCATCTGTTGTTCGGCTCGGTATTTTCCCGGTATGCCGACAGCGTGTTTGGCCTGATCGAGTCTTTGGAGAAATCCTGGCCCAAAGTGCCGCGCTTTTTGCGACCGGCGTCGCGCCAACGTCAGGCCGAGAAAGCCGCGCAGCTTGCACAAACCATGGACGCGTTCGATGCGAAATTCCTCGCCATGATTGATGAGTCGCAGGGGAGCGAAGCGGCCTGCATGCTGACGACGCTGCGCGCGGACCGAGCACCGGGATGCGAACCCTATACGGATTCTCAGCTTTGCGATCAGATGAAGACGCTGTTCTTCGCAGGCTACGAGACGACCGAGACGTCGATGATCTGGACGCAGTATCTTTTGGCACGTCACCCTGCGGTGAGCGCGCGGATGACGGAGGAGGTCGATCGGCTGCCCCCCGGTCGCACCCTGTCGGCCGATGACCTCGACGCACTGCCCTACATCGACCAGGTGTTCAAAGAGTCACTGCGTCTTTATTCCCCGATCCATTCGCTGTCACGCGTCGCTTTGGAGGAGTGCGAGCTCGGTGGCTACCGCATTCCAAAAGGCGCGACCGTCATGGTCTCACTGTACGCGTCGCATCGATTGCCCCAGTACTGGCCTGAGCCGGAGCGCTTTGACCCGGAGCGGTTTTCCGCGGCGCAGAGTGCCGCACGGCATCGATTTGCGTACCTGCCATTTGCGGCGGGTCATCGCAACTGTATCGGCGCGCTGCTTGCCGTCTTTGAGGCGAAACTCATCATCGCGCAGATCGCGCGACGCTTTAGGCTGCGCTTGGTGACGCGTGCGCCGGTGAAGCCGCGTGCCGGCACGACGATGCACCCGTCGCGCGAGATTCACATGCGGATCGAGTCGCGGACGTAAGGCTAGGCCGACCCCGAAGCATGGACGTCGTTGCGGGCGATCCAGGCGGCGAAGGCCAGCATGAACTTCGTAAAGAATTCGTCCGTGCTATTGCGGGTAAGCGCGCCCTCGGTATCGAAGAGCTCGGCGGCGCCGCCGATATAAGCCTCGGGTTGCGGCATTATCGGCACGTTCAGAAACACCATGGACTGGCGCAGATGGTGATTGGCTCCAAAGGCGCCGAGAGGGCCGGGCGAGACGCTCACGACCGCGCCCGGCTTACCGCCCCAGATGCTCTGCCCGTACGGGCGCGAGCCTACATCGATCGCGTTCTTCAAGACGGCCGGGACGGAGCGATTGTATTCCGGGGTGACGAATAGCAGCGCGTCGGCCGATTTCATGCGCGCACGAAACGCGAGCCAGTTCTGCGGCGCATGTGCCTCGAGGTCCTCGTTGTAAAAAACGAGGTCGCCGATTTCCACAATGCGCAACTTGAGCGAGGCGGGCGCCACTTCGGACAGCGCTTTGGCGGTCTTTCTCGTGAAGGATTCCTTGCGCAGGCTGCCGACCAAGACGGCGACGTCATAGACTTTGTTCATCGGTCTATTGTCGCACGAACTTTGGTTCACATCGCGGCGCGCGCAGCACTGCATGCGTCGCTGCCGTGCTTGAGGCGGCACCTTCGTAATTCACCGCCAACTGAGCGGGCGTTTGACGGTCCCTCAGTCTTGTTATACGATCGTTCAGTAAGCATGATTCATCATCGAGGCATGTGATGCGTGAGGTCGTGAGATTAAGTTCGGTAAGTTCATCGGTGGCAACCGGGACCGATCCAGCAGAGGTGAGTCTGCCGGGATGGATTTACCATGATCGCGAGTTCTTCGAGCTCGAGAAGGAAGCGATTTTTCGCAGCAGCTGGCAGCTCGTCTGCCACTTGAGCGATGTGCCGCGCGCGGGCGACTATCACAGCTTCGATTTCCTGGGCGAGTCGGTCATCGTGGTGCGTGGCGAAGACGGTGCGGTACGCGGCTTTCATAACGTCTGCCGGCACCGTGCGTCGCGGCTCCTCGAAGGTCCAAAGGGCCATTGCGGCAAGCGTATTACCTGTGGCTATCACGCCTGGGCATACGCGCTCGACGGCCGCCTCATCGGTGTGCCGCAGCGCGACGCATTTCGCGGCCTCGAGGTAGGCAAGCACGGCCTGGCAGCGCTCGATCTCGAAGTCTTCATGGGATTTATTTTCGTGCGCTTTGCTCCGGGGCTTCCGAGCGTGCGCGAGATGGCGGCGCCTTATATCGATGAGCTGGCCGCCTACGAGATGGAGAAACTCGTGTCGCAGGGCCGCGTCACGCTGCGGACTCGGGCCGTGAATTGGAAGAACGTTGCCGACAATTACTCCGATGGGCTGCACATCAACGTGGCTCATCCGGGACTTACGCGTCTCTTCGGCCAGAGCTACGGTATCGAGGCGCAGCCCTGGATCGACAAGATGTGGGGATCCTTGCGCGATGTCCCATCGAGCAACTGGTCTGAAGGGCTCTACCAGAGACTTCTGCCCAAGGTCGAATACTTGCCGCCTGCACGGCAGCGTCTTTGGACGTATTTCAAATTGTGGCCGAATCTTGCATTCGACATTTATCCTGATCAGATCGACTTCATGCAGTTCCTGCCGGTATCGCCGACCGAGACGCTGGTGCGCGAGATTGCCTATGTGCGCCCGGATGAGCGGCGCGAAATGCGCGCCGCACGCTATCTGAACTGGCGTATCAATCGCCGCGTAAGCCTTGAGGACAAGATCCTGATTGAGCGCGTGCAGGCGGGTATGAACTCGAGCAGCTACACCGTGGGCCCGCTGAGTGAGAATGAAGTGTGCTTGCGCAGCTTCGCGCGACGCATGCGTAGTCTCATTCCGGAGAGCCGGCTGTGCCGCAAAACCTTGACGCCTTGATCATCGGCGCAGGCCACAATGGCCTCGTCTGTGCCGCCTATCTTGCCGCCGGGGGCTTGAAGGTCACGGTGCTTGAGCAACGCGACGTCGTCGGCGGCGCCGCGGTCACCGAGGAATTCCACCCGGGTTTCCGCAATTCGGTGGCCAGCTACACCGTCTCCCTGCTGAACCCCAAGGTGATCCGCGATCTGGATCTGCACAGCCACGGGCTGAAGATCGTCGAGCGGAAGATGTCCAACTTCCTGCCGGTCGACGACAAACAGTATCTGGCCGGGACCTCGGCGGCCGAGATCGGCAAGTTTTCCACCCGCGACGTCGAACGCTTCGCGGCCTATTCGGCCAGGCTGGACGTCATCGCCGACGTGCTGCGCGACATCGTCCTGCAGGCGCCGCCGAACGTGATCGATGGCGGCTGGTTGGCGGCCTTGCCGGAGCTGATCAAATCCGCCAGCCTGGGCCGCCGTGTCGCCGGCCTGGACATGACCGCGCGGCGGGACCTGTTGGCCCTGTTCGCCCAGTCCGCCGGCGACTGGCTGGATGGCTGGTTCGAAAGCGAGCCGATCAAAGCGGTGCTGGGTTTCGACAGCATCGTCGGTAATTTCTCCAGCCCCTATACCCCCGGCTCGGCCTATGTGCTGCTGCACCACGTGTTCGGCGAGGTGAACGGGAACAAAGGCGCCTGGGGCCACGCCATCGGCGGCATGGGCGCCATCACCCAGGCCATGGCCAAGGCCTGCGCGGGGGTGGGCGTCGACATCCGCACCGGCGCCGGCGTGCGCGAGATCATCGTCGAGAGCGGCCGCGCGGTGGGCGCGGTGACCGAGGCCGGCGATACCATCCGCGCACGGACGGTCATCTCCAACCTGCATCCCAAACTGACCTTCGGCAAGTTGCTGGACCCCGGCCTGCTGCCGGCGGACTTCAACGAGCGGATCGAGCGCTATCNNCTGGCCTATATGGAGCAGGCCTATGTGGATGCGCGCCAGGGCGGCTGGTCGACCAAACCCATCGTCGAGATGCTGATCCCCTCGATCCAGGACGACAGCCTGGCGCCCCCTGGCCAGCATGTCGCCAGCCTGTTCTGCCAGCACGTCCAGCCGGTGCTGAGCGGTGGGCGATCGTGGGACGACCATCGCGAGAGCGTCGCCGACATCATGATCGACACGGTCGACAGCTGGGCGCCCGGCTTCAAGGCCTCGGTGCTGGGCCGCCAGATCAACAGCCCAATGGACCTGGAACGCACCTTCGGCCTGGTCGGCGGGGACATCTTCCACGGCAAGCTGGACCTGGATCAGCTGTTCAGCGCCCGTCCGGTGCTGGGTAACGGCGGCTACAAGGCGCCGATCCCGGGGCTCTACATGTGCGGCGCCGGAACCCACCCCGGCGGCGGGGTGACAGGCGCGCCGGGACACAACGCCGCCCGGGTGGTGCTGAAGGATCTGGGTCGGCGATAGGCGCCGCACTATCAGGCCGGCTTCCTACCCAGCCGTCCGACCACGGCGTAGAGCATCAGGATCGCGGCGACGAAGGCGGCCACGCCGAGCCACTCGGAGGTGTGCAGGAAGCTGTCGCCGACCAGGGCCAGCGGCGTGGCCTTGCCGGTGGCGACGACCACGGCGGCCAGGATCACCCCCATCAGACCCTCGCCGACGATCAGGCCGGAGGCCAGCAGAATCCCCAGCTGTTTCAGCGCCGGCCCGTTCGGCCGCGCCTCGGCGCGCCGGTTGAAGATGGCCCCGCCGACCGCGCCGATAACCACGGTCAAGGTGGTGGCCATGGGCAGATAGATGCCCAGGCCCACGGCCAGGGGCGCCAGGCGCGGGCGCTTCAGGACGCCCAGCATCTCGTCGACGAAGATCACCAAAACGCCCAGGCCGGCGCCGACGCCGATCAGGGTCCAGTCGAGCTGGCCCTGGATCACCCCCTTGGCCAGGGTCGAGATCAGCGAAGCCTGGGGCGCGGCCAGGGCGTGGGCCGGGTTGACTCCCGGCGCGCCGGCGAAGCCATAGGCCTTGTTGAGCAGATCCAGCACCGGCGGGATCACCGCCGCGCCCACCAGCACCCCGACGATCAGCGCCACCTGCTGCTTCCAGGGCGTGGCGCCGACCA